>JBJEIR010000063.1:0-17740 GCA_051877215.1 Acutalibacteraceae bacterium
CTCTAAGAACAAGCCTCCCTCTGATGAGGGAGGTGGCAAAAATCTTTGATTTTTGACGGAGGGAGAGAAATTCCAGTGGATTTTTACTTATTTCCGATAAAGACAAAACACTGCTATTCTCTCCCTCAGTCACCTTCGGTGACAGCTCCCTCGTCAGAGGGAGCCAAGGGGTTTGCAGCGTATCAACGCCTTTCCCCCTGTGTAATGGGGAGAGAAAAGATTGTTTTTTGACACTCTCAGCCCGCAGTCTTTGGGACTGCGGGCTTTTTATACAGCAATACAATATGTTCAGAAGCGATAGGAATAGGAATAGGACGACAGGTTATTGAACAGATTTACACCAATCAGCATCATAACAATGAAAACAATAACGACTAAGGCAATGGCGATCAAGGTCAGGATCAGTGACGCACGGGCATAATTCTTGAGCGACTCCGATTGTGTCGAGCCAAACGCCCACACGCACAGCATCACAAGGGGCAAAATGCCGCAGGTCAATGCGCCGCCGAATTCAAGCAGCAGCATGATCCCGATCCACTTTCCAACCGAAACCGGTTGATCGGCGGGGGCTTGCACGGGCGGCTGCCACACTGGCGGCTGCTGCCATGCGGGCGGTTGCTGCCACGCGTTCATCTGCGCTCCGTTTGGTTGTGAGCCAACCTCCTGCTGCGGCGAAGCAGGCGCAGTCGGTTCAGGCGGAAATGCCTGCGCATCCGGTTGAACAGGCTCCTGTACCGACGCAACAGACGGTGTAAACGACTGGCCGCAGGACACACAAAACAGGGCGTTGTCCGGGCAAGCGGCTCCGCAATGGGGACAATTCATACAAAAAACCTCCTCATATTCTCCGTATGCCGCTAAGAGCGGCATCATCTATACTGATGATTCGGTGTGTAATACCCGAATCATCCATCCGAAATGTCAGGACGACCGTGACGCGGTCACCGGTTTTTCGTCCGTTTGGGCAGACGGCTCAATCCTCCGCCGCCTGTGCGCCCGACAGCGTTCCGTTGGCGGCCGCTTTCAGATAGGCATTGATAAACCCGTCCAAATCGCCGTCCATTACGGCGTTAATATTGCCGCTTTCAAAGCCGGTACGGTGATCCTTGGCAAGCGTATACGGCATAAAGACATAGGAGCGGATCTGACTGCCCCATGCGATCTGCGACTGTCCGCCCTTGATATCCTCAATTTTTTCGAGGTGCTCGCGCTCCTTGATCTCCACCAGCTTGGAGCGCAGCATTTTCATGGCGGTATCGCGGTTTTGGAACTGACTGCGCTCGGTCTGACACGCCACGACAATCCCCGTCGGAATATGCGTCAAGCGGACAGCGGACGAGGTTTTATTGATATGCTGACCGCCAGCGCCGCTGCTGCGAAACACATCCATCTTGATGTCCTCGGGGCGAATTTCGACCTCTACGCTGTCGTCGATTTCCGGGATGACCTCCACAGCAGAAAAAGAGGTATGGCGGCGTCCCGATGCGTCAAAAGGCGAAATGCGCACCAGGCGGTGCACGCCCGCCTCACTCTTGAGATAGCCGTAGGCATTTTCTCCCTTGACAAGAATGGACGCGCTTTTGATGCCCGCCTCGTCTCCGTCGAGATAATCGAGGATCTGATACTGAAAACCGTGGTTTTCCGCCCAACGGGTATACATCCGATAGAGCATTTCCGCCCAATCCTGCGCTTCCGTCCCGCCGGCGCCCGCATGGAAGGTCATGATGACATTGTTGTTGTCATATTCTCCCGTAAAGAGCGTCGCCAAGCGCTGGCGCTCCAGCTCGGCGGCGACCTTTTCGACGCCTTCCTCACATTCGGGAAGAAGAGACAGCTCCTGCTCCTCATCTCCCATTTCAATCAGCGTGAGTGTATCGTGGTATTCGGCCACCAGCTTTTCGTACGCTTCGATGCGGGTGCGAAGATTGGCGGCGCGCTGTGTTGTCTGCTGTGCCTGCTCCATATGGTCCCAAAAGCCGTCGGCCGCCGCACGCTGTTCCAGCTCGGCAAGCTCCCGCTTCATTTGGGAAAGCCCCACCGCATTGGCCAAATCGGTAATATCCGGCTCAAGCGCGGTCAGCTTTTGTTTCAATTCTTCAAATTGAAGCATTGTTTACGCTCCTTTATCGGATGATAGTCTATATATGTATTATACCGAAAGATAACAGATGTGTAAACCATTATTTTCAAATTTCCCGCTCCCGACCGTCGCCTTTTTGCCCGATTGTTCGTCATTCGCCGGCGATGTCGCGTCAAAGGGCGGTACAGACCCGCAAAAAAATCCCCCTGTTCAAAAGAACAGGGGGAAAAAGAACAAGCTTATCTCGCTGTGGCAGGTGATTATTTCACCATTCCCGACCGTTGCCTTTTTGCCCGATTGTTCATCATTTGCCGGCGATGTCGCGTCAAAAGGCAGTACAGACCCGCAAAAAATCCCCCTGTTCAAAAGAACAGGGGGATAAAGAACAAGCTCATCTCGCTGTGGCAGGTGATTATTTCACCATTCCCGACCGTCGCCTTTTTGCCCGATTTTTCATCATTCGCCGGCGATGTCGCGTCAAAAGGCAGTACAGACCCGCAACCCCCTGTTCTTTGCCCAAGTGTGTCACACTTGGGCAGTTTTATTCGCGCGGCACGCGAGTGATATTGCTTCGCAGTGATATTTGGCTGTCGCCAAGTGGTATTACCTGCGGCAGTTTTGCGGGCGAATAAACGATCACAAAAACCGCATAAAAAATACTACCCGAAAAAGAGGTTTGTTTTTCTCTTCTTCGGGTAGTTTTGTCTTATCCCTTAACAAGCAGGAAATGGATGTGCCGAATTCCTATTCGGTTTTCGTTACCTGTCCTTAAGAACCCTGTTCTTTGAACAGGGGGAAAAAGAACAAGCTTATCTCGCTGTGGCAGGTGATTATTTCACCATGCTGGCAACTTCGGCCGCAAAATCGTCCTCGCGCTTTTGCATGCCCTCGCCCTTTTCAAAGCGCACATACGCGACAACCTTCATCGCGCCCGCCGTCTTGGCACAGTCGGCAACATACTGTCCGACGGAAATATCGCCGTTCTTGACAAACGGCTGCTCAAGCAGGCAGTTGTTCTCATAGAACTTGCCGATGCGGCCCTCGACCATCTTATGAATGATCTGCTCGGGCTTATTGGCCGTCTTGGGATCGTTCTTGATTTGGCCGATGAGAATCTCCTTCTCCTTCTCCAAATCCTCCGCCGGCACGCTCTCTCTGTCGAGATAATTCGCGTTGAGCGCGGCAATCTGCATGGCAACATCCTTGCCGCAGACATTCAAAGCCTCGGTGTCAACGTCCGAAGCGGCTTCAAACTTCACCAGCACGCCGATACGGCCGCCGCCGTGAACATACGCCACGCAGTCGCCTTCATAGCGCTCAAAGCGGCGGATATTCAGGTTTTCACCGATGACGAGGATCTTATCGCGCAGCGCCGCGGCGACATCGCCGTTCCCCATCGGCATGGTCAGCAGCTCTTCAACGGAAGCGGGCGCCTTATCAATGATGATCTGCGCCACATCCTTGACAAACGCCTGAAAATCGGCGTTCTTGGCAACGAAATCGGTTTCCGAGTTGACCTCGACAACGGCGGCGACCTTCTTGGCGTCGTCCACAGTGGCATATACGATGCCCTCGGCGGCAATACGGCCGGACTTCTTCGCGGCGGCAGCAAGGCCTTTTTCCCGCAGAATGTCAATTGCTTTTTCCATATCGCCGTCGGTCTCGACCAACGCTTTTTTACAATCCATCATGCCGACGCCGGTGCGCTCACGCAGCGTCTGTACATCTTTTGCGGTAAATGCCATGAGATTTGTCCTCCTTATTCTTCCGCAGCCGCTTCGGCGGTCTCCGCCTCAGCCGCAGCTTCCTCCGCCTCGGCGCCGGTGTCCTCGCCCTGACGGCCCTCGATGATCGCATTTGCTATCGTGCCGGTGATCAGCTTGACGGCGCGAATGGCATCGTCATTACCGGGAATCACATAGTCGACATCGTCGGGATCGCAGTTGGTGTCGACAATCGCCACGATCGGAATACCGAGCTTTTTCGCCTCGGCAACAGCGATCTTTTCCTTGCGCGGATCAACAATAAACAGCGCGCCCGGCAGCTTCTTCATTTCCTTGATGCCGCCGAGGAATTTTTCCAATTTTTCGATCTCACGGTTGAATTTGATAACTTCTTTCTTGGGAAGCAGATCAAAGGTGCCGTCCTCCGCCATTTGCTTGAGCTGATTGAGGCGGGCGATACGGCCGCGGATGGTGCGAAAGTTGGTCATCATGCCGCCGAGCCAGCGGGCATTGACATAGTACGCACCGGCGCGCTCCGCTTCCTCGCGGACGGAATCCTGCGCCTGCTTCTTGGTGCCGACAAACAGCACCGTCTCGCCGCGGGCGGACAGATCGCGCACAAACATATACGCCTCTTCCAGCTTGCGGACGGTTTTTTGCAGGTCAATGATGTAGATGCCGTTGCGCTCCGTAAAGATGTACGGAGCCATTTTGGGGTTCCAGCGACGGGTCTGATGTCCGAAATGAACACCGGCTTCAAGAAGCTGTTTCATGGATACGACTGCCATAGTTTTGTTCCTCCTTGGTTGTTTCCTCCGCAGGCGCGATGAGCGGTCACCGAGCATTCGGCACCGACCGCCCTTTTCGCACTGCGTGCGTTTTGCCGATCAAGTGTATCATATATTTTTGATTTTTTCAAGCCTTTTTTGCGTTTATAAAAAATTTTTAAAGCCGCCTACTCTCCCCGGCGTATAAAAAGGCGCTTTGCAGGCGTATTCCGTGCGCATCATTTGCCCGAACGCCTAATTTTTCCCGCCGAACAGTCCCCCAAGCACGCCGCCTCTGCGGCGGTGGGGCGGCAATCCGCAATGACAGGCGGGTCGGTTGACCAAAATGGTTTCCTCCCCGATGATCTCGATTTCCTTCCAGCTGATGATCAGATCGTCCTCGTGTCCCATCAAGCCGAAGCACTTCGGCTGACCGTGAATGACAATGGAGCACAATTGCGCCGTGCAGGTGTCCACCTCCACATCGTCTACACACCCGAGCCGACTGCCGTCGCACACATTGATGACCTCTTTATCGTGCATGTCCGTAATTCTGCAAAGCATTTGCGTCACACCTCCTCTTTTTTACGAGTATATGTAAAAAAGAGGAGGTCTATGACACCCGCAGAAATCTTTTCGAAGGACGGTTACAGCGGCACGGTTACAACAGCGTATACAAAAGCGGCGCATCGTTTTTGGCGACGGTTTCCTGCACAGACACCACCCGAACGCGTATTTCGCGCGCGCCCAGTGTCAAAGCCAGCTCATCCCCCGGCTTCACATCATATGATGCACGCGCCGGTTTGCCGTTTACCGACACACGCCCCGCGTCACACGCTTCGTTGGCGACCGTACGGCGCTTTATCAAACGCGAGACCTTCAGATATTTATCCAAGCGCATACGACTGCTCCTTTCCTTGCTTTGAATGCTTTTATTATACCCGCGCAGGCATCAAAAAGCAACCGCCTTCCGCTTGCCGCAGAAAACAGGCGCGCCGTTCTGTGCCGGGCGGCGCGCTTTTTATCCGGCAAACGCCGTTTTTTCAGGCAACAAAAAAGATCGTCCGCACAAACGGACGATCTTTTCAGGTTACGACATAAACTTATTTCGCGACGGCGTCTTTGAACGCCTTGCCCGCCTTGAAAACAGGCTGCTTGGAAGCAGGGATCTGAATGGTTTCCTTTGTGCGGGGATTCAGACCGGTACGGGCACTGCGCTCACGCACTTCAAATGTGCCGAAGCCGACCAACTGAACCTTATCGCCGTTCGACAGCGCCTCAACCACCGCCTCAAAAACAGCAGCAACCGCTTTGTCAGCGTCTTTCTTGGTGAGACCGGTCTTGCCGGCCACAGCCGCAGTCAGTTCTACTTTGTTCATTGCTCATATACCTCCATAACAGTATTTTTTATATCCACGCGCAATCGCGTTTGATATCATTGCGGTGCGTCGGACAACAGGTGCTTTGCTTTTGTCCACAGCTCATCGAGCGTCTGCAGCGATGCAGACGACAACTCAATGCCGTCTTGCCGCGCCAGCTCCTCGACTTTTGAGAAACGGCGGATAAATTTATCGGTGGCGGCATTCAGCGCCAGCTCCGCATCCGTTTTGACAAAGCGGGAAACATTCACCGCCGAAAACAGCACATCGCCGAGTTCCTCTTCAACAGAGGCGGGATCTCCCGACGCCATCGCCTTTCGCAGCTCCTCTGTCTCCCCGAGAAGCGCGTCAAACGCTCCGTCTGCCGAGGACCAGTCAAAGCCGACGCGTTTTGCACGCCCCTGTACCTTGGCGGCGCGCATCAGCGCGGGCAGGGTGCGCGGCACATGGCGCAAAAGATCGCTTTGGTCGGCATTCCCGTGGGTCTCCCGTTTGACGGCGTCCCAGGTTTTGAGCACCTGATCGGCACTGTCCGCCTGTGCGTTCCCGAAAACATGCGGATGACGGACGATCAGCTTTTTGCAAATCCCGTCCACCACATCGTCATAGGAAAAGCGAGACTCTTCTTCGGCGATCTGCGCATGAAAAACGACCTGCAGCAGCACATCGCCCAGTTCTTCGCAAAGCCCGGCATCGTCCCCGTTATCGATCGCCTCGATTGCCTCGTGTGTCTCCTCGATAAAATCGGTGCGGATAGACGCATGCGTCTGTTCGCGGTCCCACGGGCATCCGTCAGGCGAGCGGAGCGCCCGCATGATCCATCGCAGGTCCTCCGTTGTATACCGTTCCTTTTGTTCGAGCTTTATCGGCATGGTGCATCGCCCTTCGCCGCCGATGCCGATCAGACAGCAACAGCGTTTTCTACAGTTTACCCTATTTTTCTATAAAATGCAATAGGATTGTTTTACTTTTCTTTTATATATCTTTATAAAAAGCGCCCGATCACAGCTTTTCTCCGCATTTTTTGCAGAAAAGCGCATCCTCCTCGTTGATCGCGCCGCACGATTTGCAGCGCACGGCATGGCTGTAGTCATACAGCTTGTTTTGCAGCTCTTCGATGCGCGCCTGCTGCTGTGCGACCGACTCATAGGCGTCCTTTTTGAGCTCGGAGATATCCTCTCCGGAGGTTTCCGCATCGTACACCAGGCGGCCGATCCCCTCATAGGTCGCAGCAAGCTGCTTCTCAAGAGAGCTGATCTCCATGCGTATCTTTGTCTTATCCAGTAACTCCGTGGTCTTCTTTCCCGCCGCATCTGCGACCTCGCGTGCCTTACCGAGCAATTCATCAATCGTTGGCATGAAGACTCATCCTTTCATTTGTCTTTGCAAACAAATTCATAATTTATTTATTATCAGTATACTTCATATTTTCGAATTTGGCAAGTGGTATCCGGGGAAAAAGCGCTTTTTAAAGGGGTTTCTATCCCAAAAATTCGCGCAAAACGCTGTTTTTCGGTACAAATTGCTCCGACAGCGGGACAAAAGACGACAGTGCCTCCTCCAGCCGCCGTGCCGTATCCCGGTAGGGACCGTCCGAAAGCTCGTAAAGTCTCGGGAGAAGCTGCGGAGCAAGCACACACGGCTCATATCCGATGGTGGTATCCACCACAATATCCGCCGTATCGCTGTACGGAAAAATATAGGCTTCGTCTCCGCGCATCACCTGCTGCCACATATGAAGCGTATTGTGAAAAGAGCTTGACCGAAAGCGCTCATCGCGCAAGAGCCGTCTGGCAAGGCGAATATCCCGACGGGAGAGCACGACCCGACCGTCCTGCACAAAACGGCTGCAGGTGTTGACAAACACCCTCACCACGCACTCCCCTTGGGTTTCGAGGGCAGTATACAAGGACGGGTCAAAGGCATGTATCCCCTCAAAAATAACCGCCGCGTCGTCGGACAGAATCAGCTCCTGACGTTGCGGCTTCGGGCGCCCGACAGAAAAATCGTATTCCGGCAAAAACGCGCGTCCGTCCTCCATCAGCCGTGCCATACACTCGCGCAGCAGCGGCAGATCCAGCGCCTCGGGCGACTCATAATCAAAGCTGCCGTCCGCAAGACGCGGAGCCTGTCCCAGCCCGCGGTAAAAATTATCGAGTGAAACGGTGTGCGCCTCGATCCCCTCGTCGCGCAGGCAGCGGGCAATTTTGCCGGCGGTCGTGGTTTTGCCGACGGACGACGGCCCGCACTGCATGATCAGGCGTCGGCCGCTGCCGCGCAAAGCGATCTGCCGCGCCGCCGATGCGACGCCTTGTTCGTAAGCGGACTCCTCCTCCCGGATAAACGCCGCGGCGTCCGTTTGAACCCGTCTGTTGATTGCGCCGATCTCGCGCACCCGCTGTGTATCCGAGGTTTTATTCCTTTCGGTTTTCCCGTTCATAAAATGTCACCACCTGCTGTTTCCGTTTCAGCATTTCCTCAAAGCGGTCGATATATTCATACGGAAATTTATAATTGAATATACGCTCCAGCCGCTCGCTGCGCGGACTTTTTAATTTGGTAACGGCGCCCGCTCCGCAGCCGATCACCGTGTGCGTCTCATCCATCATATAAACATTATAAAGCCCGTCATACCCTGCTTTTGCCCAGCCGGTGTTCTCCTGATTGCCGACACAGCGGCTCTGACGGTAGAGATAATAGGAATGATAGCCCGCTTTTTGCAGGCGATCGCCCGCCGACGCGACCATCAAAGGGGTGTCGCCGCCCGCATCGTACGCATCGCCGCGCATGACCAAATGCGACGCCCGCTTCATAGACAGCGTATGTACCGTGACGCTTTCGGGTGACAGCGCCAGTATACCGTCGAGCGTACCGCAAAAGCCCTGCATATCGTCTCCCGGCAGTCCCGCGATCAGATCGGTGTTGATATGCCGAAATCCCATCTGCCGTGCCAGAGAAAAGGCCTCGTAAAACTGTGCCGCCGAATGGCGGCGACCGATTTTTTCCAGAACCTCGTCGCGCAGCGTCTGCGGATTGATGCTCAGCCGAGTCGCTCCGAGCGCCTCAATCACGCGCAGCTTATCCGGCGTGACGGTATCGGGGCGCCCCGCTTCCACGGTGTATTCCCGCACGGAAGAGAGGTCAAACGCATTTGCGATTGCCGTCATCACCGTTTCAAGCTGCTGTGCGCAGAGCGTCGTCGGCGTGCCTCCGCCGATATAAATCGTCTCTGTGCGAAGCCCGAGACGGCGCACAAGCTCTCCCGTCGCCGCGATTTCCTCCGCCAGCAGCCGTACATAAGCAGGAATCAAGTGCCGCGAGCGTTCGGTCGTCTGAGACACAAACGAACAATAGGAGCAGCGGCTCGGGCAAAAGGGCACCGACACATACACGCTGCATGAATCGGGGCGGGACAGCGCCAGCACCGTATTTTCCGCGTGCAGCGTACGGTGCGCAAGCGCCGTTTTCGCCGGGCTGCAAAGCAGCTGCTCGGAAAAATACCGACAGGCCTCCTCCTCGCCGCACACCGCGGCAAGCCGCCTGAGCAGCTTTACCGGCCGCACACCGGTGATCATTCCCCACGGCTGTGTGCAGTCAAACAGGCGGCACAACAATTGATAAAGAAGGCGCGCAAGGGCAAGCTCCTGCGGTGTTCCCCACAAAGAAGCAAGGGAATCGTCCGCCTCCACCGGCGCTTGCAGCACTTCGTCAAAAGCACCTCGGCACACGCGGCAGCGCGCAAGCAGGGTGCCGCTTTGCGCCGAGATCTCGGCGATCACGCCCAGCGTCTGCCGATCGGACGACAGCTCGCTTGCCTGCTTGATCGGTTCGTTGGGCAGAAACAAGCGACAAATATTTTCCAGTTCATAGCGGCAGTCGCAGCCGCGCAAAATGAGCAGCATGGCAAAACGCTCTCCCTTTTTTCAGATACCTTCCCGTCATACAGCCGAAGAGGTATGAAATCGTCATATTGTCTTCGACTCTCTTCGGCTATAAATCAATCGGCGGAACCGCCGTATGCCGATTCCGCCGATCGCTTTGTGTGGTTGCCTTGAAACACGGCACGGTCGCGTGCCGATCTTATCAAAAGCAATAGGGGTTATACTGCCGCTCATGAGACAAGGTCGTCTCCTCGCCGTGTCCGGGCAATACGCGGCAATCCCCTTCGAGCGCCAGCAAGCGGTGAAGCGAATCGGACAGCTCCCTGCCGCTGCCGCCGGGAAAATCCGTACGCCCGACACTCTCACAAAAAAGCGTATCCCCCGAAAACAGCGTATCCCCACAGCGGTAACAGCAGCTCCCCTTTGTGTGTCCGGGCGTATGCAGCACGGAAAAGACAAGCTGTCCGACACGCACGGTATCCCCCTGTGAAAGCGTATGCGCGCCGTTTATGGGCAACAGCGGCGCGCCGAAGGTCGCGGACAAATTCAGCGTGTTGTCCCGCAAAGCGGGCTCATCCGCTTCATGGATATACAGCGGTACATTTGAATCGGCCAGCAGCTCTCCCACCACGCCGATGTGATCAAAATGCGCGTGGGTGAGCAGCACCGCCCTGACGGTCAAGGCGTACCGACGGCACGCCGCCGCGATGCGGTCATACTGCGCACCGGGGTCAATCACCGCCGTGTTTCCGTCTTCGTCCGCCGCCAAATAGCAATTCTCCGCAAGCGAGCCGACCGTCACCTGATACACCTTCATATACCCGCTTCCCCCCTGCGCGGGGCGGTCAGCCGCGCGCTGTCGACAAGGAGCGTCACCGGTCCGTCCGCCGCCATATCAATGCGCATATCCGCGCCGAATTCGCCCGTTTCCACGCGGCCGACGCCGTTTTCACGCAAAGCCTCGACAAAGCCTTCATACAGCCTCTTCGCCTCGGGCGGTTTTGCCGCGTCGGTAAAATCCGGGCGGCGTCCTCTACGGCAATCGCCGTAAAGCGTAAAATTGGAAACGACAAGCGCGTCGCCGCCGATATCGGTCAGCGACAAATTCATCCGCCCGTTTTCATCCTCAAAAACCCGCAGCTCCGCCGATTTTTTGGCACAAAGGCACGCGTCGCTCTTCGTATCCCCTTCACCGACGCCGCACAGCAGCAGCGCGCCGCGGCCGATTTCCCCGACGGTACGCCCCGCAACGGTCACGCGGGCGTTGTACACCCGTTGAAACACCACACGCACGGGCTCACTCTCCCCGATTCTCGGCGAGCATGACCTTGCGCCAGAACTCCGTCACGCTTCCCGTGCGGATATCGACGGAAAATTCTCCTCTTGACAGAACCGCCGACTCAAGCGTTTCGCCGTTTCGTTTGACAGTCAGCGTATAGGTCATGCCGTATTCGTCGGTAACATCAAACACGGCGTTGGCATCGTCTATATCGGTATGCGTATAGGGCGAGACATCCGACCATTTCAGATTTAAGCCGGAGCCGGATTTGATGAGCACATCGTGAATGGTCATCTGCCCTTTCGGGATTGCAATGGTCGAGCGCGTCGTCGTGTTTTCGTCCACCGGCGTCACAACCGCACTCGGCGAATTGCTGCAGCCTGCAAACACCGCCGCCGCACATAAAACCGCCGCCAAAACAGCCATCGTCCGTGCAAAAAGAGAATGCGTATATTTCATGGGTCAGCTCTCCTTTGAATGAAAAATATCGACAGATCTGTCACAGATCCGTTGTTCATAGTATGAGTACCTGTTTTTTCTATTGATTGGAGCGGGTCACGCTGATCATACCGCTGATGCGGGACAAACGCGCGATGACAAGCTCCAGGTGCGTGACGCTGTTGACGCCGACGGTGAGGGATATATCCACATGGCCGTTCTTCGGCTCGCGCGCCGTGATCGCATAAATGGCGACATGCATCGTCGCAAGCTGCGTCGTCACATCCGCGATCAGGCGTTCACGATCGCGCGCCTGCAGATGCAGCACCGCTTTAAAATCGCTGTTCACCGTGCTTTCCCACGCCGCCGAAACCCAGCGCTGCGGCTCGGCCGCATCGGCGACATTGACCGGCACATTCGGGCAATCCCGCTTATGCACCGACACGCCGAAGCCGCGCGTGATAAAGCCGATGATCTCGTCCCCCGGTACCGGGTTGCAGCAGCGGGCAAATTTCACAAGACAGTTATCCATATTTTCGATGATCACGCCCGTGTTTTTGCCGCCTTTGGCAGGGGACGGCTGCTGCTCGCTGCGCACGATCTGCTGTGCCGCCGCCTCTTCTTTGGCAGCGCGCGCGTAATCGTCCTTGATGCGCGGCATCAGGCGGGACAGCAAAATGCCGCCGTACCCGATCGCCGCATAAAAATCGTCCACAGAGGTGCAGTGCTGGCGCTTTGCCTCGTTCTCCGCCAATGCGCTAAGCTGCTCGTCGTTCAGACGGATATAATTGCGCACCAGCTCGGAAACAAACGCATTTTTGCCCTCTTCGATGTTTTCCTCCCGCCGCTCTTTTTTAAACCAGGCGCGGATCTTATTGCGTGCCTCGCCGGTTTTGACAATATTGATCCAGTCGCGGCTCGGTCCGTGTCCCGCCGCCGAGGTGGTGATAATCTCGACGATCTCTCCCGTTTTCACCTCGGTATCCAGCTGAACGATGCGGTTGTCGATCTTGGCGCCGATCATACGATTGCCGACCGCCGAATGAATGGCATACGCAAAGTCGATGACGGTGCTGCCCACCGGCAGGCTGATCACATCCCCTTTTGGGGTAAATACGAACACATCATCGGAGGACAGATCGGTCTTGATGGAGCGCACGATATCCGATGTGTCGTCCACATCCTTTTGGCTCTCGATAAACTGGCGCACCCACGCCAGCCGCTCCTCAATTTTATCTTTTTTCTGAATGCCCAATTTATACTTCCAATGAGCCGCAATGCCGTATTCCGCAGTATAGTGCATCTCCCAGGTACGGATCTGCACCTCAAAGGGGATCTTTTCTTTGCCGAGCACCGTCGTGTGCAGCGACTGGTACATATTCGGCTTCGGTGTGGAAATATAGTCCTTGAAACGGTTGGGAAGCGGGCGGAACATATCGTGCATGATGCCCAGCACATTATAGCAATCGTTGACCGTATCGACGATCACGCGCACCGCATACACATCGTAAATCTCATCAAACGCATGATTCTGAACATACATCTTGCGGTAAATGCCCGGAATGCTTTTGACGCGCCCCTCCACATACGGATGCATGCCGTATTCCGCCAGCCGCGCGCCGATACGCTCGCGAATGCTGTCGAGAAAGCTCTTGCGCGCATCCTCGCGCAGAGCGAGCGCCTCCTCAATCTCGTGATAGGCTACCGGGTCGAGCACCCGCAGGCTGCGATCCTCCAGCTCTTCTTTGACGCTGCGGATACCGAGGCGATGCGCCAAAGGCGCATAGATATCCATCGTTTCCTTGGCTTTATCCCGCCGCTTCTGAGCAGGCCACGCATCGCTTGTGCGCATATTGTGCAGGCGATCCGCCAGCTTGATGATGATGACACGGATGTCCTCCGACATGGCGAGCAGCATTTTGCGGACATTTTCCGCCTGCTGTTCCTCTTTTGTAAAAAAGTCGATCTTGGTGATTTTGGTGACGCCGTCCACCAGCGCCGCCACCGTGTGTCCGAAGTGCTTTTCGATATCCGGCAGCTCGGCCACCGTATCCTCCACGACATCGTGCAGCAATCCAGCTTCGATCGCTTCGCTGTCCATACCGAGATCCACAAGGATCGCCGCGACCTGCAGCGGATGACAGACATATTCCTCTCCCGACGCGCGATATTGCCCCTCATGGCAAATAATCGCCGTCTGTATAGCGCGGTCGATGCCGTCGAGATCATAGGACTTTTCACTTTTCATGATCTGCTCTTTGAGCGAACGGATCAGTTCCTCTTTGTTAATCTTGCCTTGAGCCATTCCCTGCGCGCCTCCTTTCTCAGGGCCGATACCGGTCTTTGCTTTATTCCGCACGCAGATATTTGATCAGCGGCGTTTGCGTCAGATCTGCTTTTTCCGTCACCGGACAAAGGGAGATTGTCACCGCGTCACCGCTGTCATGTACCGTGATCAATCCCGCCTGCCGCAGCACCTCGGCCGCCGTATGTACCTTGTCATAGGGTATCGCCGCGTGCAGGATAAACGCGAGCTGTTCCCATGTCCCCGCATATCCGTTTCCCGCTTTGAGCAGCTTATACAGCGCCGCCATATGCTCACGCTCCGGGCAAAGAGACGCGCGCTGCTCTTTTGAAAGCGCATCCTTGCGCACAATGCTGTCAAACAGCCGTTTTGCGCCGATGATTTTCTCCTGATCTTCATCGGCATGGCGCAGATCCCGTATGATGACCGACACCGATACCACTCCGCGATATTCATTGCGGTCAAGCGTCACCGCCAGATTGACCACATCGCCGCAGCAAACCGGCAAGGACGCCGGCGGCGTGCCGAATTTGACGGCCGTCAGCTTGGTGCCGTCGCGCGAAAGGGACAGGCGCGTATGCTTATCGGCAATCCCCGTAATATTGTCCACGCGCATGCGAAAAAGTCCGAACAGCGGCGCCGGATTTCCCGCGCCGAACGGCTCAAGCGACTTTAGGCAGTCGAGCTTTGCGACATCAATTTGCGACGGGACCAGCCGAAAATCCATCATCAGCTCCGGCACCGGCATTTCGGGGAAATGCTCCTCGGCATATCGGTTGATGCGCATACGAAATTCATCAATCCTGTCGGCAGACAGTCCCACCCCCGCGGCGAGCTGATGCCCGCCGTAATTGAGCAGCATATCCCCGCACGAGGCGATCGCGTCAAACAGGGAAAATCCGGGCAGGCTGCGTCCCGAGCCTTTGGCAACGCCGTCATGGACCGACAACAGGATACAGGGCTTGCCGAACCTGTCCAGCACACGCGCCGCAATGATCCCGACCACGCCGGGATACCAATCCTCTCCCGCGAGCACCAGCACCCGCTGCGCCATCGTTTCGGGATGTTCGTCAATATACGCCATCACCTCGGAAAGAATATCGCTTTCCTTTTGCTGGCGGTCGATGTTAAACTGATTGATCTGCTGTGCGAGCTGCTGCGCTTCCTCCTCGGTTTCGCTGAGCAAAAGCCGCGCCGCGCGGTCGGGATCTCCCATGCGCCCCGCCGCGTTGATGCGCGGCGCAAGCGTGAATACCGCCGTACTCGAGGTATGGCATCGGCCCTCCGCGCCCGCCGCCTGTGCCAGCGCACGCAGCCCGGGGCGTTCGCCGCGATTCATCATTTCAAGCCCCGCGCGCACCAGCCGCCGATTTTCTCCGGTCAGGGGCATAATATCCGCCAGCGTGCCCAGCGCCACCAAATCGGCATAACGCTCAAGCGCCCATTCGTCGTCGCCCTCCATCGCGCAGACCAGCTTAAACGCCACGCCCACGCCGGCATACAGCTTGTATTCGCTTTCGCAGTCCTGCCGATGAGGATCGACAACGGCGACCGCCGCCGGCAGCATATCCTGCGGCTGATGGTGGTCGGTGACCACCACATCCATGCCAAGCTCAGCCGCAAAGGCGATTTCCTCCACGGCGGAGATTCCGTTATCGACCGTTACCAGCAGCGTAGCCCCGCTGTCTGCCAGCTCCTGCACGGTCGAGCGATGAAGTCCGTACCCCTCGTCCTCTCGGCGGGGGATACGATAAAACACATCCGCGCCTTTTTCGCGCAGATAGGTGTACAGAAGCACCGTTGCCGTCACACCGTCCGCATCGTAATCGCCGAACACGGCGATGCGCTCGCCGGTATCGACGGCGCGCTGAATCCGCTCCACAGCAGCATCCATATCCGCAAAGGAGAAAGGATCGGCGAATTCCCCGCCGCCGAGCAAAAACGCCTCCGCCTGCTCGGGCTCGGTGATCCCGCGCGCGCTGAGCAGCAGCGCCAAAAAGCCGTCGATCTCACAGCTCTCTGCCAGGCGTGCCGCCGCCTCCTTGTCGATCGGAGCAAATGTCCAGCGTTTAAAGCTCATCCTCTCACCTCCCATTCTCAAAAACACCCACCGATTATTCGATGTACCGATACACCGATTACTTGGATGTATATAAAGTTACTATACCATTTTTTGCGCCTTTATTCAACAGATAATGAAAAATTTTACCCTATACCGAATTTTTTGCCCTGTATTTTTCATGAACGATTCCTATGTGTCTTTTGTTTATGCGGCAGCCGACCCGCCTTCTGTTTTGCCTATCTCTTTTGTCGGCGGCTTTCCGCCTGTCGTTTTTTCTTTGCCAAAGCCTTCCCTCTCTGCGATGAAAGCGGGGACTGTTTTCACGCATACACGGACAAAAAAACCGCGCCGGGCAAAATACCCGACGCGGTTTGAAGATAGGTTTATCGCGCAGTGTTTATATGGGCAGCTGCAAGCAGCGATTACAGGGTCGCTCTGCCGGACACGGCTCTGTAAAGAAGAAGCGCATCCGAAAGGGTCAGGACGCCGTCGTGCTTCACATCCGCCAATACCTTTTGCTTAATCGTCAAATCCTGCTGACCGCTCACATATCGGAAGAGACAGAGCGAATCGTCCACATCCAGACTGCCGTTGCCGCTTAGATCACCAAGCATACCGTCAATCCCTTGAACCAGCGCATAATGACTGAAATGCGTGGTTGTAAAGGTCATATATCCGTCTTCATAAACCGCATTCATGTCGGTCAGGTTCCCCGAACCGTCGATATAAAAGACCTTGCAGGTTTCGGCATTCATCGTCTGCGGCACGGGGATGGAAACAGTCATCCCATCGGTCGGCTGAATCGGCTTCCCGTCTTTTTCGAGAGTAATGTCATAAATGATTTCATCTTGTGTATTTTTAAGATACTCAATTTTGAGCTGAGCATTTTCGGGGATTGAGCCGGGAACGGTCTCCGCAACCGAAATTCGGTTTTCGGTATCCACCAGCCTATTTAATTCAACAAACAGAATGTTGTATTCAGCGGCATACTCCTGTGCGGCGCTCCCCTGAAAGCCGTAAATCGTTATGTCATTGCTTGTAAAAAATGCACTGGGACCTATGCTTGTTACACTGTCCGGGATCGTCACAGAGGTCAAACTGCTGCAATAGGAAAATGCATCCTTACCAATGCTCGTTACGCTGCTTGGGATTGTCACAGCGGCCAAACTGCTGCAATAGGAAAATGCATAAGCACCTATGATTGTCACGCCCCTTGGAATCGTCACAGAGATCAGACTGCTACAGCCTTCAAATGCATTCCAGCCTATGCTCGTCACACTGCTTGGTATATCATAAGAACAGGCTTTTGCTGCGGGATATGCAATGATCTCTGTTTTCTCTTTATCAAATAAAACGCCGTCCAAAGAGGAATAATTTGGATTCTCATCAGAAACGGATATGGAAACCAGACTGCTGCAATAGGAGAATACGCCCGAACCCATGCTCGTTACGCTGCTTGGTATCATTACAGAGGTCAGATTGCTGCAATGGGAGAATACAAGCGCACCTATGGTCGTTACGCTACTCGGGATCGTTACAGAGGTCAGACTGCTGCAATTTCCAAATGCACCGTATTGTATTTCCGTTACGCTACTTGGAATCGTCACAGAGGTCAAGTTGTTGCAACCGTAAAATGCGTTGTAGCCTATGCTTGTGACGCTGTCCGGGAACGTCACAGAGGTCAGATTGCTGCAACCCCAAAATGCATGGCCACCTATGCTTTTTATACTATTTGGTATCGTTACGGAGGTTAGTCTGTCGCATTCCCAAAATGTACCGAAAACGATGCTCGTTACGCTGCTTGGTATCATTACGGAGGTCAGAC
>JBJEIR010000064.1:0-4143 GCA_051877215.1 Acutalibacteraceae bacterium
GGAGGTTATGTGCGAAGACCCGATGTCTTATATCGGAAAGCTGGATAATGCCGGTTCTGTTTTTCTCGGTCAATATGCGCCTGAGCCGCTTGGAGATTATTATGCGGGTCCGAATCATGTTTTACCGACCGGCGGCACGGCACGCTTCTTTTCGCCCTTATCTGTCGACAGCTTTATAAAAAAATCCAGTTTTATTTACTATAAGCAGTCCGCTTTGCAAGCGGCAAAGGACGATATTGTTGCGTTGGCAAAGGCAGAAGGGCTCGACGCCCATGCCCATGCCGTTTCCGTTCGCTTTGAATGAAAGGTGAGAAGTGCTTTGTATATCATGAGTGATAAAGCGGCGGCGCTGACGCCGTATGAGCCGGTGAAAGGAACCTATCGAATCCGATTGGATGCGAATGAATCCTTTTTACTGCCGACCGAAAGCGACTGTCAAAAAATGTCCGACGCGGTTTTTTCGCTTGCACTGAATCGTTATCCCGATCCGCTTGCCTCAAAGCCGTGCGCTGCGTTTGCGGCACTCTACGGACTTCGGGAATCGCTGATAACGGCCGGAAACGGATCGGATGAATTGATTTCGCTCATCATGTCGGTGTTTTTAAAAAAGGGAGAAACGGTGCTGACGGTGTCGCCCGATTTTTCCATGTACCGTTTTTATACCTCTATTACGGAAAATCCCTGTATCGTTCTGGAAAAGAACGATGATTTGCAGATGGATGTCGACGCCGTTATCGAAACCATTCGCTCAAAGCAGGTGCGGCTGTTTATTTTTTCCAATCCCTGCAACCCCACTTCTTTGGGGCTTGACCGCGCCGATGTGAGACGAATACTGAATGAAACGCAGGCGCTTATTGTGCTGGATGAAGCCTATATGGATTTTTGGGATCAATCCTTATTATCGGAAGTGGAGCAATACGACAATCTGATCATTCTTCGTACGGTATCCAAAGCGCTTGGTATGGCGGCGCTTCGTTTAGGATTTGCCGTTGCCAATGAAAAACTGACAGGCGTTTTGCGGGCTGCTAAATCTCCCTACAATGTCAATTCGGCGACACAGGAAATGGCCACGGTGGTTCTTTCCAATCCGCTGTACCGCGATGTATATATTGATTTGTTGATCGAATCGCGCCGTCGGCTGTATGAGGGCTTTGAAAAATTGCTTGCAAAGGGCTGTATTCAAAAGCTATACAAAAGCTGTACCAATTTTGTGCTGATCGAGGTGGAGGACGCCCCTTATTTTTGGGAAGAGCTCGCCGATTTCGGCATCGCCGTACGCTGTCTCGGAGAAAAGCGTCTGCGTATTACCGCGGGAAAAGAATCGGAAAACAAAGAAGTGCTGGCGGCAATAGAAGCGATTGCCCGTCACCGCAAAGAGGAACAGGAGGGATTGCTGTGAGACAAGCAACTGTAAACCGAAAAACACGCGAAACAGAGATTGCCGTTACAGTGAATTTGGACGGCGGCGAGGTTTCAATGGATACGGGGATCGGTTTTTTTGACCATATGTTAGAGGCGTTTGCCGTACACGGCGGCTTTGGATTGACGGTCAAAGCAACCGGTGATTTGCAGGTGGACGGACACCATACGGTGGAGGATGCCGGTATCGTGATCGGGCAGGCGATCGGTCAAGCACTTGCCGATAAAAGCGGGATTGCGCGTTTCGGCAGCTTTTTTGTTCCGATGGATGAGACGCTTGCCTTTGCGTCTCTTGATATCAGCGGACGACCCTATTTTGTCTTTGATGCGTGCTTTCCCGAAGAAAAGGTGGGGGATTACGATTCCTGCCTGACTTCTGAATTTTTTCGTTCTCTTGCATTTCATGCGGGCATTACCCTGCATACGAGAGTGCTTTACGGACAAAATACGCATCATATGACAGAGGCGCTTTTTAAAGCTGTCGGACACGCTTTGCAACAGGCAGTCGCCGTAAAAGACGGGATTTTGTCCACAAAAGGCTGCTTGGACTGATTTTCAAAAGGGGGCGTTTTGCAGAATGGTTATTCTGCCGGCGATAGACATCAAAGACCGCCGTTGTGTGCGGCTTTATAAAGGGGATTTTGATACGGTACACTGCGTGGCCGACGATCCGCTTGAAACGGCGCTCTCTTTTCGCGCATCCGGGGCAGACTGGATTCATATGGTCGATCTGGATGGGGCAAAAGAGGGGGAAAAACGCAATGCCGACATTTTCCTGCGTGTTGCCGCACAAAGCGGGCTGAAAGTGGAGCTCGGCGGCGGTATTCGGGATATGCAAACGCTTGAATACTATTTTGAAAACGGGATATCCCGCTGTATTCTCGGCTCGGCCGCTCTGAAGAATCCGGCGTTTGTACAAGAAGCTGTCAGGCGTTACGGGCATCGTATCGCTGTCGGTATCGACGCCGTGAGCGGAATGGTGGCGACCGAAGGGTGGCTGGATGTTTCGGATGTTTCGTATTTGGAGCTTGCGAAACGTATGGAGTCAATGGGAGTACAGACGCTGATTTTTACGGATATTTCCAAGGACGGTACGCTGTCGGGACCGAATCTCAAACAGCTTTCCGAATTGAAAAAAGCTGTCAATTGTCGTGTGATCGCTTCCGGAGGCATTCATACGATTGAGGACATCGAGCATTGTCTTACGCTTTCTCTCGACGGTGTCATCTGTGGGAAATCACTTTACAGTGGAACGCTGTCGCTCGAGCAGGCAATCGAAAAAGCAACCTCGCCTGTTGACCGGTTGGATATGGATCGCTATTTTCAAAAAAGCACGCTCATTCCCGCCGTTATACAGGAGGCGCAAACAAACGAGGTGCTGATGCTGGCCTATATGAATCACGCTTCATTGCAGCGCACATTGGAAACGGGAACCACTTGGTTTTGGAGCCGATCGCGCGGCGAATACTGGAATAAAGGCGCGACAAGCGGGCATTTTCAGACGGTGGTATCGGTCAGCGGTGATTGTGACTTCGACACCCTATTAGTGAAGGTGCATCAAACGGGGGCCGCTTGTCACACAGGCGCGCATTCCTGCTTTTTCAGAACTCTTAAGGAGGAAATGTAATATGAGCTGTATGCAAGAGGTATATGATACCATTCTCGATCGACGGGATCATCCTGTGGAAAAATCGTATACGCACTATTTGTTTGAACAGGGAATTGATAAAATCTTAAAAAAGATAGGCGAGGAGAGCGCCGAAACAATCATTGCCGCCAAAAACGGCGAAAATGCCGAAACAATCGGTGAAATTTCCGATCTGGCGTATCATGTGCTGGTGCTGATGGCGCTGCAGGGGATTACGCCGCAAGACATTGAAAATAAGCTGTTGGAACGCCACACCAAAGCGGGCAATCTCAAGCAGTTCAAAACGGTTGACAAAAACAGTTGACGGAGGAGAACAAAGCATGATTTACGGAATTATCGGCGCTTTGCCTTCGGAAATTGCCTTGCTTACCGCTCAAATGCCAAATGCGGCTGTTTTCGATTTGGCGGGTTTGCGCTTTTTTAAAGGCATGCTCGGCGGTCAGCAGGCCGTCGTTGTGAAATGCGGGGTGGGCAAGGTCAACGCGGCTGTTTGTACACAGGCTTTGATAGACCGTTTTGCGGTAGACGCGGTTATCAATGTGGGGATTGCCGGGGCGGTATCTCCCGATTTACAAGTGCTGGATACGGTTGTCGGCACAAAGCTTATCCAGCACGATTTTGATTTAACGCCGTTTGGATATGTAAAGTCCTATATGGGATCGGACATGAGCGCAGACAGCTCTCAACCGACGGTTTTCAAAGCGGACACTGAGCTTGCTCTGAGCTGTAAAGAGGCGGCAAAGGCGATTTGCGGCGATACACACGCCTGCTATGACGGCGTGATCGTCTCGGGAGATGCTTTTATTGCCGGAAGTGAGAAAAAAGCAGCGCTGTTTGAATCCTACCGGGCGCTGGCGGCGGAAATGGAAGGAGCGGCAATTGCACAGACGGCGACGCTGAGCGGCGTGCCGTTTGCGGTCATTCGAACCATATCCGATCTTGCAGACGGCCACGCGCCGATTTCTTATGAAGAGATTGAAAAATATGCGGCGGATTTGTCCGCGCAGGTCGTGCTTCGTATGTTGTGTACACGTTGAGCGATTGCACCTTTGTCTGAAATATGGTATACTGTTTTT
>JBJEIR010000065.1:0-4138 GCA_051877215.1 Acutalibacteraceae bacterium
TGTATCTACTTGAGCAAAAAAGAAAAAAGGAGATTGAACTGTATGAAACGCATTATCTGCTGTGTCCTTGCCATCCTGATGATGGTAGGCGCTTTGGCCGGATGTTCCTCCAGCCCTGCGCAAGGTGGCGAAGCCACCTCTACGACCACCGCCGCCAAAACGGACGCGACCACCTTTACCGTCGGTTTTGACGCCGCTTTTCCGCCCTACGGCTATATTGACGAGAGCGGAAACTATGTCGGCTTTGACCTCGATCTTGCCGCTGAGGTCGTCGCGCGAAACGGCTGGGAGCTGAAGCTGCAGCCGATTGATTGGGATTCAAAGGATATGGAATTGAATTCCGGCACCATTGATTGCATTTGGAACGGCTTTACCATGAACGGCCGTGAGGATCAGTACACCTGGTCTTCCGCCTATGTCGACAACAGTCAGGTCGTTGTTGTGAAAGCAAATTCCGGCATCTCGACGCTTAAGGATCTCGCCGGCAAAACCGTTTTGGTACAGGCGGACTCCTCCGCATTGGCCGCGCTGACCGAAGAGGAGGACAACGAGGATAATCTGGCGCTGGCCGCCACCTTCAAGGCGCTTGAGCAGGTTCCCGATTACAACACCGCCTTCCTGAATCTCGAATCCGGCGCTGCCGATGCGATTGCCATGGATATCGGCGTCGCCAAATATCAGGTCGAGAGCCGTGCGGATCAATATGTGATCCTCGATGAAAAGATCGCGTCCGAGCAGTACGGAATCGGCTTTAAGCTCGGCAACACCGAACTGCGCGACAAGGTCGAAAGCACCCTGCTTGAGATGGTTGCAGACGGCACCTTTAAGACCATTTCCGACAAATGGGGACAGACCGAAAGCGTCATTTTGGGCGTAAAGGACTAACGGACGGTCACACCGATTCATCCGATCACCGGATTGCCGCAAAGTAAACGGAGATGCGTCGCCTTTTTGCCGGCTCATCTCCGTTTTTATTGCTTCAGGAGGATCCCTTTATGGACTATTTCCTTTCTCTGATCGAAAAGCTGTCGGGCGGTATGGTGACCTCCTGTGTCATTTTTTTCCTGACACTTCTGTTTTCTCTGCCGCTCGGTCTGCTCGTCTCCTTTGGGCGAATGTCCAAAAATGCGGTCATACGAACCGTATTTAAGCTCTATATTTCCGTCATGCGCGGAACGCCGCTGATGCTGCAGCTGTTGGTCGTCTTTTTCGGCCCGTATTATCTTTTCGGCATCAATGTCACATCGGATTATCGGATGACAGCGGTTATCATCGGTTTTGTGCTCAATTATGCCGCCTATTTTGCGGAGATTTATCGCAGCGGGATTGAAGCGATTCCCGTCGGGCAGCGGGAGGCCGCCGGCGTTCTCGGTCTGTCCCGCTCGCAAACCTTTATCCGCATCATTCTGCCTCAGGTTATCAAGCATATTATTCCGCCGGTCACAAACGAAATGATCACGCTCGTCAAGGACACCTCCCTCGCGTTTGTCCTGACGGTGACGGAAATGTTTACGCTTGCCAAACAGTACGCCGCAGCCGACACCTCCATGATTCCCTTCCTCGTAGCGGCGATCTTCTATTATGTTTTCAATTTGCTCGTCGCGTTTGTCATGGAACGCGTCGAAAAGAAACTCAATTATTACCGCTGAGAGGAGGCGTTGACCGTGAATGTACTGGAAGTCCGTCATTTGCAAAAAGCGTTTGGGGACAACACGGTTTTGCAGGACATTTCCTTTGATGTCCCCAAAGGCTCCGTCATGTCGATTATCGGTCCCTCCGGGTCGGGAAAATCAACGCTTCTGCGCTGTCTGACACTGTTGGAAACCGCCGACAGCGGCGAAATTCGATACGGCGATCTCGATATGATCGTCGAAGCGCCGAACGGTAAATCCGTTTATGCTCCAAAACAGGTATTGCAGCAAATCCGCGAACGCTTCGGTCTGGTGTTTCAGAGCTTCCATCTATTCCCGCATATGTCCGTGCTGCGCAATCTGATCGAAGCTCCCGTCCATGTCAAAAAGATTCCGAAGGCGCAAGCGACGCAAACGGCAAGAGCACTGCTTGCCAAGGTGGGACTGTCGGACAAGGAAAACGCGTATCCGTGCGAGCTGTCCGGCGGTCAACAGCAACGCGTGGCAATCGCGAGAGCACTTGCCATGCAGCCGGATATCCTCTTTTTTGACGAACCGACATCAGCCCTCGACCCTGAGCTGACGGGAGAAATTCTCAAGGTCATCCGTTCTCTTGCCGAAGAGCATATGACGATGGTGGTCGTCACACATGAAATGAAATTTGCACGCGATGTCTCCGATTCCATCATCTTTATGGACGGCGGCGTAATCGTGGAACAGGGCGACCCTCGTCAAGTCATCGAGCACCCTCAAAACGAGCGAACAAAGCTGTTCTTACAGCGCATCAACGACAACTGAAAAAACGGCAGCCGCATTCTGAGTGAATACGGCTGCCGTTTGTTTTATGCGCATTGGCGTATGGGAAATCGGGCTTATCGGGCGCGTTTATTGGGAGTATCGACCGTCACATCCTCTGTTTTTTCCAAAGAGGTATGTTCCCCCTTTTTTTCCTTTCGGCGCGGCAAAATGCCGCGATGAGGGCTTCCTCCCTCATCAAACCGAATAATGGCGTACATTTTGGCGGCGAAGCGATCCATACGCCGATAGGTCTCTTCTTTGATCTCGGCAAAATGGCTTTTCAGACGCTCAAAACGTTCTGCCGCCTCGCTGTCGCCTGCACGCGCGGCAAACGATTCCAGCTCACAACGCAGCTTTTCCGCCCGCTCAAGCAAGCGGGAAAAATCAAACGCACTGTAAAACGACCAAATGAGATCACACACAAAGAGAGCGGTTATAACAATATCCACACTTAAAAGCCACTCAGTCGGCACCAGATTGACAAGCGCTGTCAGCATCGGCTGCAGAACATATACCACCAGCAGGGTAAGCCCGCCCCAAAAAAGGGACGCTTTAATACAAATGCGGCCTTTAAAATTTCCTTTTTCATCGTCGTATTCCCAGTAGCGCGTATTAAACAGGCGCTCCATGACGACGGCGGTTATATATTCCAAAACCGTACAGGCGACAATGCCGCACACATAAATGACAAACGGATTGTCAAACACCTGCTGCAGCGGAACGGCGACCGCCAGAATCATCAGGGCACCAAAGCCGTACAGCGGGATCATCGGCCCGTGAAGAAAGCCGCGGTTTACAAATTTGTGCTGCTGGCAGGAAACGACGACGGATTCCAAGCACCAGCCGAAAAAACAACAGACATAAAACAGCAAAACCCATTGCAGCGGGCTGAACAAATGCATAAAGCCGTCCCCTCCGAAAATGCCGCATATCCTACAAGCAGTATTTTCAAACAGTATATCACATTTGTCATCGCCGCACAAGTCAGGGCCGACCCGCAGCACGATCTCCTTTTTCAAAGCATCCTTTGCCTGACATCAGGCGATTTCGTATACATCACCCATATGGCAGGCTGTAACCTCTCTTTGGAAATGTCTTTATAATTGACGCTTGCCGTATTGACTTGCCGACATAAATCCGTTATACTGGACAGGCTCTTAATCGCTTTTTTCAGAAAGAAGGCCGACCATGTCACTCCCCGGCAAGGAAAACAAAATGGGCGTCATGCCGATCCCGCGATTGCTTTTTTCCATGGCGATCCCGATGATCATCTCGATGCTGGTACAAGCCTTTTATAATATTGTTGACAGTGTGTTCGTCGCACAGCTTCCAAACAGCAGTGCCGCCTTGACCGCTGTTTCCCTCGCCTTCCCCGTACAAAATCTGATGATCGCGGTCGGCGCGGGCACCGGCGTCGGCATCAACGCTCTGCTCTCGCGAAGCCTTGGTGAAAAGAATACCGAACAGGCAAGCAAAGCCGCCAACAACGGCGTTTTTCTCGCTCTCATGAGCTATCTTGCCTTTTTGCTGTTCGGTCTTTTGGGCGCGGGAGCCTATATGTCGTCCCAAACAGCCGATCCGCAGGCCCTTTCCTACGGAACGGATTACCTTTCGCTGTGTTGTATGCTGTCTTTCGGCCTTTTCGGACAATTTGTGTTTGAGCGTCTGTTGCAGTCGACGGGCAAAACGCTTTTCACCATGGTCACGCA
>JBJEIR010000066.1:0-17266 GCA_051877215.1 Acutalibacteraceae bacterium
CGTACCGCATAATCCCTTTTCGCAGCGCCAGCAATGTGGCATCAGCGCAGGGGTTATCCGTTACCACCCAGCCGGTATAAATGCCGGAGCGGGCATCCAAAAACGCCGACAGTGTTAGACGATGCCTAATGTCGCTGCCGTCATCCCGCTTACTGATTACATCGATAGTGTGTCCGTCAGCAATCCAATAATCGTTGGATGCCATATCATCATATAAGCGATTGACAAACACACCGCACCGATCGTTAAATGCCTTTTGACCCTGCCGTGCCATTGTGACCACCGGTACCGGCAAGCTCTGCACAATCCGATAAAAGGTGTCTATAGACGGCATTGCAGACAGCAGCTCCGGATGATCCTTGCGGATCATCAGCCGCGTTGCCTCGTAACACTTGGCAATTGGTAGCGCATCATCTGATAAATACACATACATAAACGCATCTTCGATCGGCTTAGGGATATCTCGCTTGCCTTTGCGGTACTGTCCACGGTTGTCAACCAGCCCGGACAAATTTCCGGTCTTATATATCCTCCAGCGTCTGTATAATATATCCCTGCTGATACGGATTCCGGGATATTTGTTTTTACACTTGGCGATATATTTTGTGTCAAACGCATCTTTATCTTGCTCGGATGATCGACCCATCTGCCAGTCTGACAGGATGTGCTCCCACATCTCTATCTGATCACGCTGTTGCTGTGTAAAATCTTCGAGCGATGTTTTCATCGGCAGCCCTGTCTTTTTTGACTTAGGCCTAATCTCTGATAACACCGGTCGCCGATCCTCATGCTGCGCATACCATTTCTCCTGCGCCGTTTCCGGCAGCGCATCGATCGGTATCAGATATCGGTGCCTGGGATCTTCATCATCTACGGATGCAAGTAGCTTTCCGCACTGGATATACTTTTTTATACAGCTTTTGCTACGACCTAACAGTACAGCAGCCTCCGAAACTGTTACGGTTATCACGGTATCACCTCTTTACGGCCTGCCATCATCAGCGGCGGGCGGCCATCCCCTCCGGACGGCGCTTTCACGCCGTTTCGGCTGTCATCTGTGATCAAATACTTTGTCGTTGATCACAGTCTTATATACATATCCGTATCTCCGTCGTCTGCACCGGTCACAAGTAATCTTTCCGAGCTGTCTCATCGGCCCGGACACAGACACAACCGTATCCATCAACTTAAGTGCTTCTGCGCACGGTCTGCAAAGCTTCTCGTCTGTGGATATCATGACTCCACCATCCCTTCGATTGCTGCATTGATATACGATACCGCCTCTCGCAGATCGTCACATTCGTATGTACACGGGACATAATACGATATAAGGTCCTCATAATTCGCAGCAACGCCAAGGAGATCATCATATTTATCGGGATTATATAAGTAATACCGCTTGTCCTTTACGATGTAGACAATCAGCCAGTTTAGATACATTGCGGCCGAATGCAGTCCGTAATTTTCAAATTTTGGATCGGGGATCGGTGGCTGAGAAGCACCGTCGCACCAGTCAAAACACAGCGATGCGTAATACCGCGACGCGTTATCTATGTCCGTAAAATAAGTTCCGGTGTGGCATCTGTTATCATATCCGATGCGCCATACAACAAATTGCTCCACAGCGTCATTCTTATAAGCCAACACATATCCATGACTGTCAATAGCAATCATTTCATACCCTGCAGGCAAGATGACAGATAGACATTTTTGGTTTGTCATTTTCAATCCTCGCTTTCTGTAGACTGATTTTTTGATGTTGATCCGATGTGGTAATCTCCTGGCTTATCATCCGCTTCCGGTATATGCATATCTGCAAGGATATACATAATTTCTGCCAGATATTTTTCATCGCCGCTCAGATAATACTGGTGTAATTGTAATAGTATCTGACCAACCCAAAATACGCGCCTTCCGATAGGATCAAGTTTCAAAAAATCGTCTGTTGCTTTTACAACTTCTTTTTGTACAACAATAGGCGTCATCTTTGTCATGATCAGGATCCTTTCTTACAGTCTTCAAACAGATCCCCGACCGAACAATCAAAAATATGTGCTAATTGTTTTAATTTGTCGGCACGCGGATTGTTTTTACCGGATTCCCACATCGCTACTGTAGATTGTTTTACATGTAATTGATTGGCCAAATATGCTTGTGTGTATTTGTAGCGTAATCGATACTCTCGTATTTTTGTCACAATGCATCCTCCTATCCAAACAATCATTTTAAATGATTACAGATGTATATTATCATCATTTTAAGCGATTGTCAACATTTAAAATGATTATTTTTTATTTTTTCTTGCCATTTATCATTTATAATGATAATATTAAGCGCAAGGGGGCGAAAAAATGTTTCGTATTATACTAAAACAACTAAGAGAAGACGCAGGTCTGTCTCAGGCGCAGTTAGCAAAAATTATTGGAGTTTCCCAATCCACTATAGGGATGTGGGAATCCGGAAAAAACAAGCCAGAGCACTCATATTTACTCAAACTGTCAGAATATTTTAATGTTTCAATAGATTATTTAGTTGGAAAATCTGATATAAAGGAAATGATCGCCGCGGATGAAGACGAAGAACTGGCAGAATACTTAGAAGAATTAAAACATAACGAAGGTATGAGAATGCTTTTTAAAGCGGCAAAAGGGGCAAAAAAAGAGGATTATAAAAGCATGGTAGATATGATTGAAATTATGAAAAAGATGGGAGGAGGTGACGGTGCATGAAAACGGTTTTCGTACGCGTCATTCCTTTACCTCCTCGAATCAAAGGGACGACCGTCGAAGACGGAAACGGAGACTACAATGTCTATATCAGCGACGCTTTGAGTATCGATGAACAACGGAAAGTGCTGCGTCACGAGATGGAGCATATCAGTCAAGATCATTTTCGTAATGACGACAGCGTATTTCAAAACGAAATTGAAGCTGGTTAATTTAATTGACAAAGGAGCAAAATATATGACTTGTCCACATTGTGGTTTTGAACACGATTTCAAATTCTGCCCGGAATGCGGATCGTCATCAGTTTCGTCTGTGCAGGAACCTATAAGCCAGGCTCCTCACAAAAGAAACTACAAAAATATTATCATTATCGTACTTGTTTCTATTGCTGTATTGGTAGGTATTCTTTTGGCTTGTTACGCTTATTCAGAATGTAAAGAAAATAAAATCAAAGAATATCAACAGAAAATTTCGGATGCTGTAGACGCGGAATATCGACTGAAAATATTAAAACAACTCGATATTCTCCTTGAAAAAGAAAATCGGTCATACGATGAAACACAAGAGCTTAAAAAACTAATTATTAGTGAACTTCCGGATGCAGTCCTTGGGTATGATGATAACGGAAATGCAATAATGCCATATGATCTAGTTAGGAGCAATTTGGATCAACAAATTCACCGATGCGAAATTAAAATCGAAGCAGGAGAATATGCAAAGACACATCTGTCCAATCTTCAATAATTTTAAAAAACAGTCTAAAGTGATATACTTTTAAAAGCTAAAAAATCATCGGACACACCGGATACTATTAGTGTCCGATGTGTCCGATGTAAAAAATACTATATGCGTATTAAAAAATATGATTTTTAAAAAGTTATAACAAAACGGACAACAACAAAAAATCACCATTTCATGCGGTTTTTTGGTTGTCCGTTCTCTGTTTTTTAAAAGTTTTAAAACAGTTTTTTAAAAATTATAAATTCTGCCTTCCGATCACAATTTCACAGTAAAAACCGCCGTTTTTTGTCGCACAATAAATACAAAAAAATACAGATTTCCCACTTTAAAACGACCTTTAAACATAGTAAAAACGGCTATATAAAGCCATTTTCCACACTTTTCACGCGTTCTCACGGCATTTAACACATTTTTTGTATTTATCGTACAAGTTCACAACCGTTTTCGTAACGGTAAGAAAGCGTATCCATGGTTTTTTTGGCGATGAAGATGCCCAAACCGCCGATTTGTCTCTCCTGTGCGCTGAGCGTGATATCGGGGTCGGGGACCTCAAGCGGATTAAAGGGAATGCCGCTGTCGGATATGCGGAAGGTGGCGATACGGTCGGCGTTGTCAAAGCACACGCCGATTTTTACATCGCCGCCGTCTTGTCCGTAGGCGTAATGCGCAATGTTTACGAAAAGCTCTTCGATTGCCACGCAGATGGCCGCCGTGGCTTTTGCCGGACACGCCGCTTTTGCGAGCGCATCTTCGATAAAGCCGATCACCTCCGGCAGCGCGGTGTCCTGTGCGGGAAAAGCCCTTTCGGTCAAGCCGCTGTTATTCGGCTTTTCCCCGTTGTAGTCGAGCAGCAGCATGGTGATGTCGTCAAACTGAGGCGCTTTTCCCGCGAATCGGTCGATATCCTCTTTTAAGCCGCGCAGCAGCTCGCTTGCCGACAGTGATCGGTTGGCGTTTATATATCGGATCAGACGGGTTTCCCCGTAAAGCTGCTGCTGCATATCGGTCGCCTCGGTCACGCCGTCGGTGTAGAGGAAAATGCGGTCGCCGGGGAGGAGCGTGGTTTCACCTGTGCGATAGCGCATCCCCGAAAAACCGGCCAAAACGAACCCGGGATGGGTTTTCAGATATTCAAACTCACCGCCGTTATGCAGCACAAGAGGCGGATTGTGACCGGCATTGGCATAGGCGAGCTTGCCGCTGTTTAGGTCGAGAATCCCCATCCATGCGGTGACAAACATGCCGGACTCGTTGTTTTCGCACAGCTTGTCGTTGGCTTTTGTAAAGATTTCACCGGCGGTCATACCGCTTTCGGCGAGGTCTTTTATGATGGTTTTGGCCGTCATCATAAACATGGCCGCGGGGATGCCTTTGCCCGATACATCGGCTGCGAGAAAAGCGACGGTATCCGTTCCCAGCATATAAAAATCGTAAAAATCGCCGCCGACTTCCCTTGCCGCGAGCATCTGTGCATAGATATCGAACCGCTTTTCATCGGGATAGGGAGGGAACTTGGAGGGCAGCGCCGATAACTGGATTTGTTTGGCATATTCGAGCTCTTTATCAATGCGCGCGGCCGCTTCCGCAATATACTGCTTGAGGGTCGTGACGGTCGAGTTGATGTCATCCGACAAGGAGGCAAACTCTTCATTTGTGCGGACATCCACCGTCACATTTAAGTTGCCGTCGGTGATTTGTGAGAGGCTGCCGTTGATTTTGCGGAGATTGTTGATAATGACGCGCTTGATCAGGAAATAAATAAATACAAACAGGGTCGCAAAAATCAGGATTTGCATAAATGTACTGGTATAAAACGAAGCGTCCCGCATAAACATGGCTTCTTCTTTGGGCATGGACGCGATGATGTAGTAGCCCTCGTGAAAGACATAGCCGAACAAATACGGTTTTCCGGAAATGTCCGCCGAATATATAGACTTTTCCGCCATGCGCTCGGAGTCAATCCGAAATCCCAAATCGCTCAGCGTTTGGCCGGCATATTGCTCGTCGCTGCTGACAATGCGGAAGTTTTTATCACAGATCATAATACAGCCGCTGTAGCCGACATGGCGGTTTTTGGCGGCGGTAACCACACGGGAATCAATATCCTTTTGAAAGTGTTCCGCGTCATAGCCCACCTGAAGAAAACCGCCGTCGGTCAGACTGACACCTGCATATTTGCGGTACAGCGTGCTGTCATACGAGGTGGGACCGTATTCCTGCACATAGGTGTCCGTTTCGTCAAGCAGCGGCATAAATTGCTCGGATTGCTCGCCGTCGGCCATATCGTAGCCGATAAATTCCTCTCGGGTCGAGCCGATGATCACGCCTTCGCTGTCTGTCACATTGATCTCGCTGACCTCGTATTCTTCGGCGAGGGCGTTGAGCGAGGATGTGTCGCAGGCGGGATTTGTCTCATAGTCGCTTTTCAGCTTTTCGGCTAAATGCAGCAGGTTTTCGTCCGATGCGTCGGTGATATCTTGGCAGATATCGTCTAAATCGAGCGCGATCACCGCCTGCGTTTCAATTTGAGACATGCTGTTTTGCAGCGTATAGGTAAATATGCTCGTGAGCAGATAAGCCGCCGCGATGCAGATAAGCAGCCAGCGCTGAAAGGTCTGCGCAATATGCTCGTGCCCCTTTGCCGTGCGCAGCTTTTCTCGGCGTAGAAGCGACACCGCCAATAGGGACAGGCCGACAGCCGCCGCATTGGCGAGCACCATCGGCAGGGTCGCCTGCTTTACAAATTCAAAAGCATGGGCGGCGTCGCTCATATTGGTGAGGAAGATCATGATCATATGCAGCACTTCGCAAACCACGGAAATGAACACGCCGTAGCCCCATGTCGGCTTTTTGTTGTCAAACATGAACTTGCGCAGCCCCGCCGCCAGCACGCCCGCGAGAACGGCGGAAAGAGAACAGGCGAGGCGCGTATAGGTGCCGGCGCCCCACAGAACCGAAATCCAGCGGTACACCCCGCCGATCAAGCCCGACAGCACGCCCGCCGGCGCGCCGAACACAAGAGCGGCGCTGATCGGAGCCGCGTCGCGGATATTCATGACCGTGCCGTTTATGGGAACGCCGTATTCGGAGGCAAAGGCCGCCATGCCGCCGAACAAAATCCCTATTATAATCTGCTTCGCCGCATAGGGCAGTCTGCCGAAGGGGGAATGCTTATCTATCAAATATAAAAGCACGACCAATGCGGTGTTGCACAGGATTGGGATGATCAGTTCCATGCCGTCCCTCTTTTCCTTTGTTCGTTTTCATGTATTTTTGCCTGCGGCATATGCCGCAGGCTGACTGCAAAGCGGCGTGTCGAGCGTATCGGACAGGGCTTTGACCGCTTTGGGAATCTCAGGGTCAAAGTCCAAATACCAGTCGATGCTTTCGCGGATATAGCGCCGCTTGAAGGCGTCGTCGGCCACCGCGGCCGAACGGAGGTTGTGAAGGCGGTCGGCGGCTTTCACGGCCATCGCAAGAGCGTTGCTTTTGATGCCGGCTATATAGTCCGCCATGATATACCCTTTTCGCTTGGTCAGAAGCTTGACCGCCGTGAGTACCTCTTTTCCTGCAAGGTCTTCTATCTCTGCTTCGGTCGCGTCGGTATCCTCCAAAAGGTCGTGAAAAAGACCGGCAATTTGGTAATTTTCATCGTATCCCTTTTCGCACAGGATAGCGGCGACCGCCTGTGGGTGGGTAATATACGGCAATCCGCCGATGCGGTACTGCCCCTCGTGCTTGCGCGCCGCAAATCGGAGCGCGGCCTCAAATCTGTCCGAATGTTTCATACGCCGCCCGCACCTTTTATATCGGCATACATTTTAAATAAATGTGCCGCCTGCCTTTTGGCGCGCTCTTCCTTATTGACGGTGAGAGCGATAAATTCAGCGGCCTGTTCTTCGGTATAGCCGCCGGTGAGAAGCGCTGCCCGGCAGAGAAAACGAAGCGCCGCATTGGAGGAAAGAATATCCAGCTCGCTGCCTTTGAGCGACTTTTCCGCCAACGCCAATGCAAGGGTGCTGTTTTCGTCCAGCAGCGCTTGAAGCTGCCCGATCGTTTCGATTTTCAGCCATTTCAACTGCGGAATATAGCTTTCCGGATCAATCTCACTGATTTCGGACTGTTCAATATCCGCGAGATGCTGCAAAAAAACGCGCATTTTTTTGTTGCGCTTCATATATTCGCGCAGAGAAATCATATCGATGAGCACATCGCCGGCGTTGTCGTTGATGATTTTTTCACGGGTATCTTCCGCGTATCGGTTGATATGCTCTCTTGTCCGAACAAATTCATCATCCGCAATTTCCAGCAAACCGGCGAGACGGGCAAATTCGCGGACAACGGCTCTCGGCACGCCGAATTCGCTTTTATAGCCGAGGTCGTGATTGATGGCCGCCCAGGCGTGCTGCAAAATGGTACGGATTTGAATTTCAAAGCGTTTTGAACAGAGCTCTTTGGGGTATCCGGCATCGGACGGCAGGGAGCATATATAGTGCAAAGACAGATAGCCGAAGGAGTCTGCCTTGATAAGCGCACGCTTGTCGGAGGAAGTATCCCAGTCGATGACAAACGCTTGCTCAATCTGCTTGCCGATCCTGTCTACATCGTCCGCAAAATAACAGATGATGCGGGCGCCGAGCAGATCGGTGAGATCGTCCAGCTTTTGATACCAGTCACCGTTTTTGTACAGCTTTCCCTCCAGGCTTTTTTCACCCTTCACACGGTGCTCTATGCCGGCAACCGGAACACCCGATTCACTTGCAATGCGGTCAAGAATCGCGCCGACAATCTCTTCGAGCTTAAGGAAATTTTCTTTTTCTCTTTTATAGTCATCTAAAATCATTCTGTCTTTGATATTCATTGCGCGTCTCCTTCTTTATATTCCGAGTACGAGTAAATATTTGATCCAATCCCAAAGCGCGCCGCCCGCAATGCCGACGATCATCAGGAGGATCATATAGAGCAGCATGCTGGTCTTGCTGACAGTACTGCGGGTGATGTCAAAATAGAAGTTAAAATGCCCTTGTAAATTCGCGTCACGGGACTGATTCCACTGATAGGTGATTACATCGCTGCAGCGAAATCCGTCGGGAACATAGTGCTTGTAAAGATCTTCCTCCAAACGGCGGATGCGGTAGCAATTTCTGTCGTTGACCTCATAGCTCTCATCCAGCGATACGGTGATGACTGCCTTTTTCAGCTTTTGCCGATGAAAGGCGCCGATGCGGTTGATTTCAGCGGGCAATAAACGCGCTTCGTTGATGCGGATTGAATATCCGTATTTTTCGAAAACAACCGGCGTCGTGATCAGATCGCGCAGCCGCTCTAAGGCGTTGCCGACATTGACGCGCGGCTTGAATATCTCGTCCAAGGATTTGTGAGGAATGCGAAACAGCAGGTAAATCTCGTCGTTTGCAATCTGCTCCTGAAGCTCCTGCGTCAATAAGGTGAGAAGCGAGCCGTCGGCCAAAGGCTCGACGGTAAACGGAGTGCCGGAGAGATGAAGCAGATCGACCGTTCGGCCGTTATAGGCAAGCTCCGAAGTGCAGTCGTTTTTTCGGTAGTCGATCAGACACACGGAGCCGAATATCGCGCGAAGAATTTTTTCGTCGTATAAACGGAGTGAAATATCTTCTATTTCGTTTGCCTCCAAGGCAAACGGCACATAGATGTTTATCCGGCGGATCGTTTTTACATTGCGGATATGGATGGCCATATCCACATAGCTTTTTTTCTTGGGACTGAGCCAGTCGTTGATATAGACGGTGCTGGTATCGTCTCCGTCGATCCAAATTGCCCAGCCGTCGTCTGCAAAGCGCTTGTTTTTTGATGACATGTAATCCACCTCTTCTTCGGATACCCGCAAAGCCGCCTTCGTTTTGTCAAAGGCGGTTTCAACCTATCGGTTGAAACGAAGATACATTTCCGTTTGACATTATAACACAGACTGCGCCGAAAATCTACGGGCTTTGCGCATTTTACGGAGCGCACACGCGGAGATGTGTATTGAAAAAGGCGGCCGACGCGACAGTGCTGCTTGCCGAGGCGGAAAACGGCATTGACAATAAATTGGAAATTTGATAAGATTTGATACGGATTCGGGCACGAAAAAGTGCCGAAACCGCCGGTTTGTGAAGTGTTTTTCTGTGTGAGTGCGCACGATGAGAGGAAGCCGAAGGGCGGCGCACTCGGATGGCTTTGCTGAGCCGCAGGCATATATTAGGTACACTATATAACGGATTATATATCTTAAAGGATTATATATCTTAAAATGTAACTATAACGGAAAATATAAGGAGCAAATGCCGAATGAACAAAGTGCGCTACATTTTACGGGTCCTAAGAGGGGCAAGCTTTCAGAAGCTTTTTGGCGTGATCAACCGCGCTCATGAAAAATCGGGCAAAAACCGCGTGTGGTTGTTTTTTGACATCATCAACTGTGCCATACGCTACGGCGCCGGATACTATGATTATCTGATCTTCGCGTTTTGGGATATGAATGCCGCCCAGCGAAAAACCTATGTCACCCGTATGTGGAATAAAAAGCTGGTCACATTGGTCAACGATCCGCAGTATACCCATATATTTGATAATAAAAATGAGTTTTACGCCCGCTTTAAGGACTATATCGGGCGGGATTTTCTCGACATGACCATCGCGTCAAAAGAAGACTTTATCGCGTTTGCGTCAAAATATGAGATTCTGTTTGCCAAGCCGCAGGTGGGGGAAAGCGGCAAGGGTATTGAAAAACTGAAAACAACGGAGTTTGAGAGTCTCGATGCGCTGTATGACTATGTCAAGGAGAAGCACTTCGGAACGGTAGAACAGCAGCTTACGCAGCATGAGGCGATGAATACCCTCTATCCGCTCGCCATCAATTCGCTGCGAATCGTCACGCTGGTGGCGAAGGGAGAGGCTCACTGTGTGTACGCCGTTGTGAAGATGGGTAATGAGGGAAAATTCGTCGACAACCTCGAAAACAGCGGCCTTTGCTGTCCGCTCGATCAGGAAACGGGGGAGATCGTGGGGGTGGCGCACACCTCGCGCCTTGTCAATTTTGACACCCATCCCTACACCGGCGTCAAGCTGCTCGGCTATCATGTGCCGTATGTCCCCGAGGCGATTGCGCTTTGTAAGCGCGCGGCGATGGAAATTCCGCAGTTCCGCTATATCGGCTGGGATGTCTGTATCACTCCGAACGGCCCCGCCATCATTGAAGGCAACGATTATCCGGGGTATGATTTTTGGCAGCTCCCGGAGCACACGCCCGATAAAATCGGTCTGTTGCCCTATTATCAGGAGATGATTCCCGAACTCAAGTGAAAACCGCTTTCCAAAAGAGGGAGCCCTTGTTTACAATAGCTGAAAATACGGTTAAGAAGCCGAAAGCAAGTCCAAAAGACGCGCTTTCGGCTTTTTTTAGATGACGGCACGGACGGCGGCGACGCTTTGCACAGAAAAGTCCATGCCCTGCCCGCCGAAAGAGCCTGCGTTTCGTCGGATGCGGTCGAAAAATAACAAAAATGATATTTTTTCTGAAAGGTATCGGCATATTTTTGGCTGCGGAAAATCGGCAATCGGGCGGAAAACCTCTGTTTTCACAGACTTTCAGAGGGCTGCGGCAAATGATTTCTAAAACAATATGAAATTTCAATCTTGTAATGAACGGTGATATTTTTACAACACCCTATTGACACAAACGCAGGATGTTGGTATAATAGCACTTGCCGATACACAATATATTGTGTATCGGCGATTTAACCCTAAAAACAATTATTTGCCGGTCAGCGGCGTGTGACATGAACAAACTGCAAGAAGAAAGAGGAAGACGGATATGAAAATCATCAAAAGAAGCGGATCCGAGGTTGTTTTTGACCGCGATAAGATTGTGGTCGCCGTTACCAAGGCCAACGACAGTGTTGTGCCCAGCTCGCGTATGAGCGAGGTGCAGATTCGCCGTATCGCGGAGGATGTGGAGAGCGCCGCCATGAATATCAACCGTTCGCTGACGGTTGAGGAAATTCAGGATATGGTCGAGGATCAAATTATGAACCAGCGGGCGTTTGATGTGGCGCGCCGTTACATCACCTATCGCTATAACCGCGCCCTGATCCGAAAATCCAACACGACCGACGAGCAGATTTTGAGCCTGATCGAATGCAACAACGAAGAGGTCAAGCAGGAAAACTCCAATAAAAACCCCACCGTCAACAGCGTGCAGCGCGACTATATGGCGGGCGAGGTGAGCAAGGACATCACGCGCCGTATTTTGCTGCCTGCCGACATCGTCTCCGCACATGAGCAGGGTCTCATCCATTTCCATGACGCCGATTATTTTGCGCAGCATATGCACAACTGCGATTTGGTCAATCTGGAAGATATGCTGCAAAACGGGACGGTCATCAGCGGCACGCTCATTGAAAAGCCGCACAGCTTTTCCACCGCCTGCAACATCGCCACGCAGATCATCGCACAGGTCGCCTCCTGCCAATACGGCGGTCAGAGCATCAGCCTGACACACCTTGCACCGTTTGTGGATATCAGCCGCAAAAAGATTCGCAAGCAGGTGGAGGAAGAGCTCAGAGAGATCGGCGAGAATGTGACTGAGGAGCAAATCAATACCATCACCGAAAAGCGCCTGCGTTTAGAAGTGCAAAACGGCGTGCAGATGATCCAGTATCAGGTGGTCACGCTGATGACGACCAACGGACAGGCGCCCTTTGTCACCGTTTTCATGTATCTGAACGAGGCAAAGAACGAGCAGGAAAAAGCAGACCTTGCGCTGATTATCGAGGAAACGCTCAAGCAGCGCTATCAGGGTGTGAAGAATGAAAAGGGCGTTTGGGTCACGCCGGCCTTCCCGAAGCTGATTTATGTGCTGGAGGAGGACAACATTCACGAGGGCAGCAAGTATTATTATCTGACAAAGCTTGCGGCCAAATGTACGGCAAAGCGCATGGTGCCCGACTATATCTCCGAAAAGGTCATGCTGCAAAACAAGATCGACAAGAACGGCGAAGGGCACTGCTATACCTGCATGGGCTGCCGCAGCTTCCTGACGCCTTATGTGGATGAGAACGGCAAGCCGAAATACTACGGTCGCTTCAATCAGGGTGTTGTCACGGTCAATTTGGTGGACATCGGTCTTTCCGCGCAGGGAGACATGAAAAAATTCTGGGAGATTTTCGATGAGCGGATGGAGCTGTGCCACCGCGCACTGCAATGCCGTCACGAACGCCTGACGGGTACGCTGTCCGACGCCGCCCCGATTTTGTGGCAGCACGGCGCACTGCTCCGTTTGGAAAAGGGCGAGACGATCGACAAATATCTCCATGGCGGCTATTCCACGCTGTCGCTCGGCTATGCGGGACTGTGGGAATGTGTCTACAGCCTGAACGGCAAAAAGCTGACCGAGCCGGAGGGCGAAGCGCTGGGTCTTGATATTATGAAGAAGCTCAACGAATACACCGCCAAATGGAAAGCGGAGGAGAATATCGATTATTCGCTTTACGGCACGCCGCTTGAGAGCACGACCTATAAGTTCGCCAAATGCCTGCAAAAGCGTTTTGGCATCATCAAGGGCGTGACCGACCGCAACTATATCACCAACAGTTATCATGTTCATGTGACGGAGGAGATCGACGCGTTTGACAAGCTGGCGCTGGAGTCAAAATTTCAGGCGCTTTCTCCCGGCGGCGCCATCAGCTATGTCGAGGTGCCGAATATGCAGAACAATCTCGATGCGGTTTTAGCGGTTATGCAGTTTATCTATGATAACATCATGTACGCCGAGCTGAATACCAAGAGCGATTTCTGTCAGTGCTGCGGCTACGACGGAGAAATCGAGATTAAAGAAGACGAGGACGGCAAGCTGATTTGGAAATGCCCCAACTGCGGCAATACCGATCAGAACAAAATGAATGTGGCGCGCCGCACCTGCGGGTATATCGGCACGCAGTTTTGGAATCAGGGCAGAACGCAGGAGATCAAGGAGCGCGTGCTGCATCTGTAAAAAGCCCGTATGCGCAAAACACCCGCGGACAAAGGTTGTCCGCGGGTGTTTGAAAGATTGGAGAAAGCATGAATTATGCAGTCATAAAAAAACGGGATATTGCCAACGGCACAGGGGTGCGCGTATCGCTGTTTGTCAGCGGCTGCCGTCATCATTGCAAAAACTGCTTCAACCGCGAGGCGTGGGATTTTGATTACGGTGCGCCGTTTACAGACGAGACAGCGCAGGGGATATTGGCGGCGGCGGCGCCGTCTTTTATCAGCGGCCTGTCCCTGCTCGGCGGCGAGCCGTTTGAGCCGGAAAATCAAGAGACGCTGTTGTCTCTGCTGCGCGCGTTTCGCGCGCGGTTCCCGCAAAAAACCGTTTGGTGCTATACCGGCTTTTTGTTTGAAGACCTGGCGGCGGGAAAAGTGGGAGTTCCCGCGACGGCGCGTGCGTTGCTCGAGCATATTGATGTGCTGGTGGACGGCAAATTTGTCGAGGAGCTGAAAAATCCGGCGCTGCTGTTTCGCGGCTCCTCCAATCAAACGATTGTCGATGTGCCGCGCTCACTGCAAAGCGGGGAAAAGGTGCCGCTTGCGGGAAAATGGAGCCGTACGATGGGCAGCGGCAATATTCATGAGGATATGTAAAAAACAGTGAAAAAGGACGGGTGGACGAGGATGAAGCATACAGTGAAAATCAAAAAGCTTTCTGAGGGCGCGGTGATGCCGAGCTATGGCTCCGCATCGGCCGCAGGGGCAGATCTTTATGCCTGCAACGGCGGAGAATCGGTGACGGTTGCCCCGCATCAAACGGTTTTTATTCACACCGGACTTGCGATGGCCATTCCGCAGGGGTATGTCGGCTTGGTGTATGCCCGCAGCGGCATTGCCTGCAAAAGAGACCTTGCTCCCGCCAATAAGGTCGGTGTCATCGACAGCGACTACCGCGGAGAGCTGATGGTGGCGCTCCACAACCACGGCGAACAGGAGCAGATCATCGAAGACGGTGAGCGGATCGCACAGCTGGTGATTGCGCCTTATCTGACGGCGTCCTTTGAAGAGACAGAGGAGCTGGAGGACACCGCCCGCGGTGCGGGCGGCTTCGGCTCAACGGGAAGCAAATAATGAGCCAAAAGCGCCCCCTGAATACGGCCTGTCGGGAAAATCGGCGGGCTTGTGAATAAAAATCCATATTCGCTCCATACTCTTTGTAGCGCTTTCAAAAAAGGAGGAGCACAGATGGAGGATAAGCATCGGGTGGACATCACCACCAGAGATCGGATGCTCATGGCGTGGGAACGGTCGATGGAGCTGGTGCGCAGCCTTGAAGAACAGGCGGAAGAAATCGACGACGATGAGCGGGCAAGAGCGATGTTTCGGCGCTTTGCAAAGGATGAATGTGTTCACGCGTCCGAGCTGCACGACAGGCTGCTTGAGTATCAGGGAAAATAAAAAGGGCAAAAACAAAAAAGAAAAACGGATACGGCTTTTAAGCCATATCCGTTTTTTTGCTTTAAAAATCCCCGCTCAGCCGTAATGCTGCCGTAATAACCTGCTATTTGTAAAGCAGGTGGGTGCCGCCCGGCATGTTCGCGCTCCCTTCGTCCCGCCGAAAGCGGGGAGGTCTGCAATCCGATGTCGGAGCAAGGCTCCCGAAGTCATACTGTAATAGGGTTAAAAGACAGCGGTCCGCGCACTAAGCAGGGAAAAAAGCTTAGTCGTCATCGTGATCAATCTCGTAATAGTCCGACAGGCGCTCTTCAAATACCGAGAGAATGTCGTTAAACTCGCCGTCATCCTCAATGGTGACGAGAACCTCACCGTCATCTTCCTCTTCGACACGCATAATCAGCAGCTCGCCCGAGCTTTGCACTTCCTCTGCGGGATCGTCAAAAACGGGCAGCAGCGCCACATACCGCGCGTCATCCGTTTCGACGGCGTCGAGGATCTCAAATTCCTGTTCATTGCCGTTTTCGTCCTGCAATGTTACGGTATCATAGCTGAAATTCGGTTCTTCTTGGTTGCTCATAGTATGGATCACTCCGTTATTGCCTATTCGTTAAAAAAGCGTTTGTCGGCCAAAGCCGCCAAAGCAGGGTGCAATCGACCCCGCTTTTTTCATTGTATCGCGTTTGGCGCTGTCCGTCAAGAGGTAAAATGCAACAATCGGAAATGTTAATTTGTATACTTTTTTCTCAAAAAAATCAAAAAAACTATTGACATTCACATTTTTGGGTGGTATACTGAAGATGCAAAAAGGGAAACGGACAAAAACCAAACGAATTCGCAAAAGCAAATTCCAAAAGACCGAATCCCGAAAAGCATCAGAAAGAGGTGGGTCCCATGGCATAGGGACGGTACAGAAGAACAGCGAACATCCGAAAAGGAGTCGATGCCAAATGAAAAAGAGGGTTTTCCGTTTTATCAAAGAATAAATTGGAAAGGGTGAGTCCCATGAACGGCGGTATCTCTTGAGAGACAAAGGAAAATCGACACAGCGGGTCAGGAAAGCTGAAACAGGCATGGAACAATTCCGAACAAACGGACAACATGTCAATCGAAATCGATAACATCACAGCAAAACAGTACCGGCAAAATCGAAATTCCGTTTGATATAGATTGGTGAAAATAAAATACAGTTAAGTAAACCGTTATCAACAATCAAAAAAAGATACCAAAAGCAAACCCAAAATTTCAGAAAAGAGCTGTTACCGATGTGCTGAATACCCGATAACCGCACAGAACAAAAAGCGATTGGGATCCAAAACAACAGAAAGAGAGGAAACCAAGTGACGGAACCGAAGACATAACGGGCGCGCTGCAAAATGAAAAATTGCAACGCGCCCGTTATATTTTTTGTTTTGATGAGGTGTAAAGATCGCGGCGGCTTTTGAAATAAGATATGACCGCCGTCGTACCGACATATGACGATCTTCAAGGTATCTATCATCTATACGGTTGATTTACGGGAGGTATATATGAACTTGAAAAAAATTGCCGTGTTGCTGCTTGCCGTCGTCGTGCCGGCGGCGATGACTGGATGCCGTCAGGCGGCGCCGACTCTGCCTGATAAGACGATTGAGCGCATCACGCGGGAATCGGACGAGATCGATGCGCATAGGGTGTATACCGTCCCGCTGTTGATGGAGGAGGCGGAGCTGGTTGTTTGCGGCGATGTCGAGCGGCGGGTCGATCCGACGCAGGAGTCCGACGGCGATTCCTGGGTGGTGCCGATTGTGCAGATGCGTGTGCGCGAGGTGCTTGCCGGAGACGCCGCTGTCGGTCAGACGCTGTATGTGAAGGACACGGGATATCCGACGACGCGGGACAACAAGCCGGTCGAGCTGACGGAATGGGGCGAGCCGTGCATGCTGTCGGGACAGCGCGTTGTACTGTTTTTGTACGCAGCGAAAGAGGAGGACGCTTCATCTTATCGGTCGCTGCTCGGCAAGGATGACATGGTATATGAGATCGCGGCCGAAGAAATCGGCAAATTTTTCGTGGACGATCAGGATATGTGCTACCCGGCGGTATATTTCTCCAAACGCGGTCAAGTGGAGGAATCGTATCTGACCGCCTTTGACCCGATGGAGCCGCAGGCGCTTTCGGCGCTGTCGTCCGTGTAAAAAAGAAATGCCAAAAGCAGACAAAAAGTAAAGGTAACAAACCGAGGTGGTTTGCTACCTTTGCTGAGAGTGTCAAAAAATAATCTTTTCCCTCTCCTTACACAGGGGAAAGGCATTGATACGCTGCAAATCCCTTGGCTCCCTCTGACGAGGGAGCTGTCACCGCAGGTGACTGAG
>JBJEIR010000067.1:0-4037 GCA_051877215.1 Acutalibacteraceae bacterium
CTTATTTGCATATTTGCAAAGAGGTTTATTTTGCGATATAACATCGCGTGGAGTTGAAGAATAGCGGCGTTTTTACATGTACTGATAAACGAGGTAGAGACGACCGTCTTTGTGCGACCCGTTATCGTCTACCGGACAAAAGAGACTTTTTTGCGTGATGCGTTCCTTGCGGAACGTGATGCGCACTGCGTGCGTGATGCAGACTTTGTCTGTGATGCACGCCTTCGGCGCGTGTGTGGAACGCATCGCATCTGTTATGGTACAATTGTTGGGTAACAAATAAAAAGAGAAAAACAACTCAAATGTGATATGATGTTAATCCGTTGTGGCAGAGGATGAATTGAAATTTGAAAAACAGTATGATAAAATCAGGATGTGAAAGGACAACACGCTGTATGGTTTTTATCTATTTTGTCCTTGTACGCCGTTTATGAAAAAACGGCGCAAAAAGCAACCTATTTGCGCAGAAATCTTGATTTGCCGAATCAAAAGCGAGGTGAGCCGCCGTGACGAAGCCGATGAAAAAGAATATCCGCACCCTGGTGATCGTCTCGGGAATGGTGCTTGCCGCTTATATTTTTCGTTTTCTCGGCTTGGGAGGTGTTTATCCGAAGGAGTGCGGACTGATGCGTTCGCTTATTTACATCGGTCTGTATATGGCGTGGGGATTTTCTGTCCGAAGCCGTATCCTTCAGGCGCAGGTGCGACGATATATGACGGCGGTCGCGTCGCTGATGGTGTTTTGGTTTTTGGTGCGGACCGTCAAGTTTCATTTTATTTCCGATGCACTTTACATGGTGGATATCGCGCGGTATCTTTGGTATCTGTTTTATCTGCCCATGCTGTTTATTCCGTTGCTGGCGGTGCTGGTGGCGCTTTCAATCGGCAAAACGGAGGAGCAGCCTCTTCCCAAAGCAACGGGACTGCTCTGTCTGCCGGCGGTGGTTCTGTTTTTGCTGGTGATTACAAACGATTTTCATCAGTGGGTATTCACCTTTCCGACGGAGGTTTGGACAAGCAACGATAACGGGTATGCCTGGGGATATTATTTGATTGTCGGTTGGCTGATTTTGTGCGCCATAGGCATCCTTGTGCTGATGTGTATCAAATGCAGGCTCCCCGGCAGCCGTAAACGGATTTTGCTGCCGTGTATTCCGATTTGTATTCTCCTTGTGTATTCGGCTCTTTATTATTTGCAGGTAGAGTGGTTGAGATGGATTTTCGGAGATATGACCGCGATGACATGTCTGCTGTATGCCGCGACGCTTGAAGTGTGTATCCGATGCGGCTTTATTCAGGCCAACACCCACTATGAGGAGCTTTTTTCCTCCGCAGCCTATCTTTCCGCGCAGATCACGGACAACCGGTATCTTGTTCGGTATGCGTCGAAAAATGCGGATGCGATTCCGCGCCGGCAGATGAAAGAGGCGGAAAAGGCTCCTGTCCTGCTGCCCGAGGGAAAACGGCTGCACAATATGCCGATTCACGGCGGCCACGCTATATGGACGGAGGACATTTCGGAGCTTTCGAATCTTCGTGAACAGCTGGAGGAAATAAAAGAAGAGCTCAAAGAGCGCAATGCGCTGCTGCAATATGAATATGAGCGCGAAAAAGAGCACAAGGTGATCGAGGAACAGAACCGCCTTTATGATATGCTGCAAAGCAAGACGCAAACGCAGCTTGATCAGATCGGCAGTTTGGTTTTGCTGTATCAAAAGTCCGACAGCGCCGATGAAAAAAAGCAGCTTCTTCTGAAAATTTCGGTGTTGGGCAGCTTTATCAAACGCAGAAAGGATTTTGTGCTGTCTCTTGACGGCACGCCCACCATACCCGAAAGCAAGCTGAGCGGCGCTTTGGGTGAATCCTTCCGCGCGCTTGCACGGATGAATATAAAAGGCAGCTATTTGGTACATACCGGCAAAGCGTATCTTTCGGGCGCGCTTCTCACCCTTGCATATGATTTTTTTGAGGATGCGGTGGAAGCGTCTTGGGACTCTCTGCGCAGCATCAATGTCAGCGTGTGCCCGGTGGGCGGCTTGCTGCGCATCAGCATTTTTGCCGATGGCGATGCCGACCGGAACGCCCTCTTGAAAAAATATCCCGCGGCCGTTATATCCCGTGATACAGACGGTGTTCAGCTTGTTCTTCCGCTGGAAGGGGGTGGGGCAAAATGACACCTTTTGCTATGCTTTTTGCCCCGATTCGCACGGTGCTGTTGCTGCTTTTGTTTGCGGAGATTCTGTGTGAATTGTCGCTGATTCTGCTGTATCGGATTTCTTATACGGAAAAAACAGGGCATTTTCTGCTGAACCTGTGTATCACGGCCGGGCTTTTTGTTTTGCTTTGTCTGTGCGTGAGGGAGCAACCGACAGAAGGCGGCGTCCCGTTTGCCTTGGTGGCGGCGGCGCTCTTGACGGCGGCGATTTATATTCCTTTTGAAACGCTTCACATCATGAGACACCGCAAAAACAATCTGTCGCCCTATGCCGTCAAAGAAGCGGCGGACGATCTTCCCACCGCGTTATGCTTTGCCGATAGGACAGGCAGGGTGGTGCTGTGCAATCGTAAAATGGGGGAATTGTCCTGCATGCTGATCGGCAGTTATCCGCAGACCGCAGACGAATTGGAAAGCGCCCTTTGTGCGCCCGCAGGCGAGGTTTGCCGCATCGTGCAGGATCCGGTGCTGCACCGTTTCCCGAACGGGCAAGTGTGGCATTTTCACAGCACCCTGCTGTCCGAGCCGGCGGGCTTTGTACAGATAACCGCCTTTGATGTGACCTCGCTGCATGATGTCAACGAACGGCTGCGCACGGAAAACGAGAAATTGCAGGAGGTCAACGAGAAGCTTCGTAAGATGTACGAGCGTCTTGCAGACCGCATCAGAGAGAAGGAAACCCTCAATTTGAAAATGCGGATTCACAATAATATCGGCACCAGCTTGATTGCCATATCCGACATGATCAGCAGTGACGCACAGGAGGATGTGGAAAAACAGCTTGCCGTATTGCAGGATGCGGTGGGATATTTATCCGACGACTCTCCCGCCGCGTGCGGCACCTTTGAGGAGCTGCGCCAAAAAGCGGCACAAATGAAGGTGAGCCTTGTGCTGCGCGGTCGTTTGCCGCAGGATGCTGCGGCGCAAGACCTGATCGTTGCCGCCGCCCGCGAATGTGTGACAAACTGCATCCACCATGCGAAAGGCAACCGTGTTTCGATAGACATTACCGAGCACTTTGGTGTCTGTAAGGTGATTATCACCAATAACGGAGAACCGCCGAAGAAAGAGATTGTCGAGGGAGGCGGCCTCTCCACTCTGCGAAAGAGCGTGGAGGCGGCGGGAGGGGAAATGGATATCTCCCACCGTCCCGTATTTGCGTTGATTCTCAATTTGCCCGGAAAGGAGCAGGAATTGTGATGAATATCGTGATTGTTGAGGACAATCTCTATGTACAGAAGCATTTTACGGCGATGCTGTCCGCAGATGAACGCTTTCAGATAGTCGGCTCCTTTCGGGACGCGTTTGAAGCGGAAAAGATGTGCCGTGAGCAAAGAATCGACCTGGTGCTCATGGATGTGCAAACACTGCATAACCATTCCGGCTTATCTGCCGGGCGGCGCATCAAAGCGGCATGCCCCAAAACAAAGGTGCTCATCGTGACCTCTCTCGTCGATCCCGATGTGCTCGCAAAAGCCAAGCAGGGCTGTGCCGACAGCCTGTGGTATAAGGATCACGGCGATGAGGATGTGATGGAGATCATCGAGCGCACCCTTGCGGGGGAAAGTGTGTTTCCGGATACCTCTCCCGATGTGGAGATGAAGCAGATTGTTTCCTCGCAGATTACCCCCCGTCAGCTTGAAATCCTCCGTCGCTTTGTGATGGGGATGACCTATGACGAGATTGCGGCGGACATGAAGCTCACCAAAAACGGGGTTCGGTGGAATCTTGACAGGATGGTGGAAAACTGCGGCTTCAAAAACAAGCACGAGCTGCTTGCCGCCGCCATAGAAAGCAAGCTGATTGTGACCACGCTTGAAGA
>JBJEIR010000068.1:0-17098 GCA_051877215.1 Acutalibacteraceae bacterium
GGAGCGCGTTCCACAGACACCGCGACTATACAAGCGGACGGCAACGCACCGACAAAAGACGGCGCGTAAAACCGCCCACCGCGACTATACAAGCGGACGGCAACGCACCCCACACGGAGCGCAACACCGAACCCCCATGGCAATACCAATGGAGATGGCGCAAACCACACGGCAACCCCGCACCCCACGGCAATACCAATGGGGACGGCGCAAGGCACACGCCGACCCGAACAACCCCCGCAAAGCCGCTTTACAAACGGAAGCACCTCTCACCGGTCAATCTATATACAAAAAGGAGAATGTTTATGGAAAAACAAGTTGTCTGCAAGTCATGTGGGAGCCCATTCACACTCACAGAGAACCAAATCGCTTTTTACGAAGGACGGGGGTGGCCGATTCCAAAACATTGCAAGCCATGCATAGAAAACAATCGGAAAGAACGAGCCGATCGATATTACGGTCTTGATGAAGCAATGACAAACTACACACCTTGCAAAAAAAGAAGACAGCGTGTCCATTATAAGCCGCACATAGTAGGAGGTTTTCGATGAAAAAGGAGTTTCTTTGCTTGGATTGTGGTTGCTATTTTGTGATGACCGTTAAGCAAATCAGGCGCTTGAAAGCCAAAGGACTTTATATTCCGACACATTGCCCGATGTGTCGGAATATTCGATGGAAGGAGGAAAGGCGGAAAACAAGAAGGGCAAAAAAATTTGAAAGGAAAATTGAAAAATGAGTGATTTTGAATTGGCAAAAGAAATTTGTACAGCCCTAGAACGCGCCGAAAAAGAAACAAGGAATACGGTTTATCTTCTAAAAGCAGAGTCTCTTAAAAAAGCAAAGAATTTGGAGCAATTACTGACGGACAAAAAGTATTCTATGCATTTTGACAGACTGACAAATTCCTTAGAGATAACCCTTACCGGTTATGTTTTTGACAGTTTAAACTGTGACTTAAAAAGCATTTTTCAAACGGTTGATCTGTTTGTGATTGATGCGATGAAAGACGGGCGCATTTACATTGAAATGAAAATTCTAAACGCCGCAGAAGTAATGGGGAGGGATTGGTGTGTTTGAAGACATTTTCTTTGCTATCATGTATGGTCTTATGGGACTGATCTATGATAAAAAATACGGGTGCTTAACAGCGATTGTGATTGCCGTCTTGTTGATCATCATCATTGCGAAGCTTGCATATTAAAATGAAAGCACATATGCCCTAACGGGCAAGCGTTTTGAGTGATGTTTTTGCTTCGCAAAAGTGATGTAGTGCTTACGCACGGTGATGTATGGCGGCTTTGCCGCAAAGTGATGCGATTTGTTCCTTTCTACTTGCCGAAGGCAAACATCACGCACGAAGTGCACATCACTACCGAAGGTAGCATCACGTTCCCAAAGGGAACACATCGTTCCAAAGAAAAAAGACAGTCGTAAGACTGCCTTTTTTCTTTGGTTGCTTCGGTGCGATTCGAACTACCGACCTTCCTTTGCGGTGCCCGAAATCATCGTCGGGCGCTTCGCGCTGTTCCTCGATAATTTCGACCGCGGCAGTTTCTTACGCCGCGCTTTTTCCCGCACTGCGGGCGCGCGGCGACGAAGCAGGTTATTCGCCCGCGGGCTCATAACCCTCGGTCGGCAGAGCAACTGTTCTACAAAAAAGCAAAAAGAAACAGCACCACACTTGGGTACTGTTTCTTTTTGCTTTGGTTGCTTCGGCGCGATTCGAACTACCGACCTTCCTTTGCGGTGCCCGAAATCATCGTCGGGCGCTTCGCGCTGTTCCTCGATAATTTCGACCGCGGCAGTTTCTTACGCCGCGCTTTTTCCCGCACTGCGGGCGCGCGGCGACGAAGCAGGTTATTCGCCCGCGGGCTCATAACCCTCGGTCGGCAGAGCAACTGTTCTACAAAAAAGCAAAAAGAAACAGCACCACACTTGGGTACTGTTTCTTTTTGCTTTGGTTGCGGAGGATAGATTCGAACTACCGACCTTCGGGTTATGAGCCCGACGAGCTACCCCTGCTCCACTCCGCGGTATATGTTTTTTGAGTGCTTTTCTATTATAACGGATAGTGCCGAAAAAAGCAAGCCTTTTTTCGGATTTTCTTTGAGAATCGTTCGACAATGTCTGTCAGCCTCCAAAACAGTGCGCTTGTCTCGGCAACGAGAAAGCGGTCGGATAACCAACGAAAAGGAAAATCCGCAGCAAAGGGGGTGCTTTGCTGCGGACGGAATTGTCGATGCAGATACAGAGATTGTCGCCTTGTATGAAAATTGTATGCGAAGATTATTTCAGCGCGGCAACACAGCGTTTGAAATGCTCGCCGCGTTCTTCAAAATTGCGGTAGAGATCAAAGCTGGCGGAAGCGGGAGACATAAACACAATATCGCCGTCTTTTGCCAATGTGTCGGCGGTCCGCACCGCTTCCTCCATCGAATTGACGCGGGCAATCGGCAGCTTTGCACACGATCGGATGGCGGTTTCGATGGCATTTGCCGTTGCGCCCATCAGGATGGCCGCCTTGACGGTATCTGCGGCGACCGGTCCGAGCGGATCGTAGGGGATGTGCTTGTCATAGCCGCCGGCGATGAGAATGACACGGCGGTCAAAGGCTTTTAATCCCGCAATGGTGCGGGAGGGGCTGGTGCCGATGGAATCGTTATACCATTTGACGCCGTTTCTCTCTCGCACCAGCTCACAGCGGTGCGGCACGCCGCCGAAGCGGCGGGCGTATTCCGCCATTACCGTCGGCGGGACATCTCCCCACACGGCGGCGAAGGCGGCAAGATAATTTTCAACATTATGATCGCCGGGAAGGAGAATCTCTCTTGCGGCAATCACAGGGGTGGTTTTGCCGTCGGCGGTTACACACAGCATGCCGTCCTCCCGAAGCCATGCACCTGTTTGAGGTGCTTTGCGGGAAAAGAGCAGAAGCTCCCCTTTGGCCTCTTTTGCAAAAGCGGCGGTAATCGCGTTGTCTGCGTTGAGCACGGCGCGATCCGTTTTTGTTTGGTAGGCAATCAAATTCTTTTTGGCGTCGATGTATTCCTGCATATCGGTGTGCCAGTCAAGATGGTTGGGTGCGACATTCGTGATGACCGCCACATGGGGGCTTTGGGTCATCATGGTCAGCTGAAAGCTGGAGATTTCCACAACGGCGGCGTCCTCCGGCCGGATTTTGTCGATATCGGGCAGCAGCGGACGGCCGATATTGCCGCCGAGATGTACGGTTTTTCCTGCGGCTTGAAGCAGCCCTGCGATGATGGTGGTGGTGGTGGTTTTGCCGTCTGAGCCGGTCACGGCGTAGATCGGAGCGGGACACAGTTCAAAAAACAGCTCCATTTCCGAGGTGACGGGGATGCCCTTTTTGCGTGCCTCTTCAAACGGCGGCAGATACGGCTTCATGCCGGGGGTGCGTAGAATGAGCGCCATATCGTTTAGCCCGTCGAGATAGCTCTCTCCGAGCGAAAGGGCGGCTCCCGCTGCTTCCAGTTCATCTGCTGTTTCGCCGAGTTGATCGCGCGTGCGGCGGTCACAAGCGGTGACGATGGCGCCGTGAGATAAGAACTGCTTGATCACGGGCGTGTTGTTGCGCCCGATGCCGCATATGGCGACCCGTTTGCCGCAGACGGAGTCAAAAAACATACTTGCCGATCCCATAAAGAGATCTCCTTTCTTTACCCGGCAGGCTGTGTGGCAGCGCCGCTTGTAATCGCCTCCTATTATACGCACATTTTGTGAAAATAGCAAATATATTTTCTGCGAGATGATAGGAAACGGCACCAAAAACAGGCAAAATCGTAAACTTTTTATAAATCCTTTTGAATTGCGGTTGCAAGCCGCTGATAAAGCGGCTACAATAGACCTGTAATCAAATCGGTCAATAACGGATGAGCCTTTTCTTCGCCGTTCGGTCGGGGGCGGCTCATTTAATAGGAGATGCGGCTGGTATGTTCTTTTATGAGGGGTTATCTTGCCCGGCGTGCGGACGCGCCTTTACGGAGACGGACGACATTGTCGCCTGCCCCGAATGCGGTGCGCCTCATCACCGCGCGTGTTGGCAAAAGCAAAACGGCTGCGCTTGTGCCGCCGAACACGGTACTGACAAACAGTGGAGCCGTGAACGGGCGCAGGGAAGCGGCACAGAGCAGCGCAATCAGACGCGCTGTCCGAATTGCGGTGCAGAGAATCCGGCGTTTGCCGAATTTTGCTCGCATTGCGGCAGAGAGCTGCCGAGCACGGATTGGCATTCGGCAAACCATACGGGGCAAACAGCCTATCCGAACTACAACGCCGACAATGCCAATACCGCCGGTAGCGCTGCGGGCAATCCCGGCGGATTCGGAGGCTACAGTGAATATATGCCGTTTCACGCACCGGCATACGACCCGTGCGGCGGGGTACCTCCCGAGGAATTGATTGAAGGGGAACGGGCGGCGGATTTGGCGGCGGTGACGCGCACCAATTCCACCTATTATGTGCCGCGCTTCCGGCGCATGGCGCGCCAAGGCTCGCGCGTGTCCTGGAACTGGCCTGCTTTTCTCATTCCGTCGTACTGGCTTTTATACCGAAAGCAATATGCGGCAGGCGGGTTGTTGCTGCTGTTTGAATTTCTGCAAGCCGCTATTTCCACCTATGTGCAGTACACCTATTTTGCGGCGGCGATGGCGGCGACATCGTATGCGGAAATGCTGAACCGTATGCTCGCCTTGATGCAAGAGGGCAACGGGCGGGTCGCCGTGATGCTGCTCGCCATGCTGGCGGTTACGGAGCTTTTGCTGCGGATTTGTATCGGGCTTTTCGGAAACCGTCTGTATATGCGACATTGTCTGTCGGTTGTGCAAAAGGCCCGGAAGGACTATCCCGAAGGGTATCGGGCGCAGCTTACGATGGTCGGCGGCACATCGGTCGTTCTTCCGATCATCGCGTATATGGCGCTGCAAATCACGGCGTATGTGACGGCGTATCTTCTGCTTTGACAACAGAAAGGATTGAAAATGTATGAACCGTAAGCAGCGCTGGACCTCTGCTTTGTGTACGCTGCTGTGTGTGTCGCTTCTTCTTGTTTCGATGCCGTGTATGACGGCGTCGGCGGCACAGGTCGGGGACATCGACGGAAACGCACAGATTGATATGAACGATTCGTTCAGACTGTATTTGTATGCGTCGGGGCAGATAAGGCTGACGCAGGACGCTTTGTTGCGTGCGGACTACAACGGCGACGGGCGCGTCGATATGATGGATTCGTTTGCGCTCTATCTTCGCGTATCGGGGAGAACCGGTGCAGGCATTGTCGTTCGGGACGGCGTGACCGACGAGTCGGTCTATATGAAGAATATCCGTCTTTACAATTCGGCGACCGGAAAGACCTATACGGCCGGTTCCCGCTCACAATTGCAGGAGACGGTGGCAGAGCTGGTGCGCTATGAGCTCGGGGCGGACAAGTTCGGAGAAAAATCGGACGAGGCATGGAAGGCGATGGCGATCGCCGCGTATACGGTGCTTGCCCGCCATTGCTATTACGGCGCGACCTATGAAATTTGGATGGCGGAGGATTTGGATTTATCCCGCAAAACAGATAAACGCATCTACGATGCAGTCGGGTCGGTGCTCGGCGTAAAGCTCGCCTATAACGATGCCTCTATGTCGGCCTACGATCAGCTTTGTCAGGTCTTTTATTCTTCCAGCAGTGCGGGCGTATCCTGCACCAGCCTGAACGCCTGGGGATATGTGCAGCTTCCGTATTTGCAGTCGGTCGAAAGCCCGTATGACACGGACGAATGGATTGCATATTATTCGCTCGGCACCGACACGCTTACCGCCACCTTCCAAATCACGGTAGACGATCTCATCGACTGTGTGAGCCGCTATATGGAAGAGACGATTTACTGCGAAAAACGAGACGGAGAGTATTCCTTTTTTGCCACGCAGGCAGACGGCCCCTATTGGGCGCGCTCCAATCTGTATTATTATCGGTCAAACGGTGAAAAACGCTATGTGACCGGCCTCGATGTGCGCAACAGCATCAATATTTACGGCGTGCCGCATGTGCGCTCTCATGCGTATACGGTTCTTTCCGAGACAAACGGCCTGCTGACGATTCAGACCAAGGGCTACGGCCACGGCGTCGGCATGAGCGGCTACGGCATGATCGGCTATGCCAATGACGCCGGTTGGACGCATCAGCAGATTCTCGCGCATTACTTCTCTATCACGGCAGATACGCCGTACGGACTTGTCGGTCCGAAATGGTGAAGAATGACCCGTCAGACCGCATATGATGCGCCGCATCTGCAAAAACGGATGAAAAACGCTTGACAACATCGAATGAATACGCTATACTTATCACCGTATTCTGCTTGTCTGCTTGACCTCACAATTTGTTGTAAGTCATTGCTTAAAGGATGAATTACAACAAATTGTGAGGTCTTTTGTTTGGCCGGAATACGAATATTTTTCAGGAGGTACCTTAGATATGAACGGTACTGTCAAATGGTTCAATGAAACGAAAGGTTTTGGCTTCATCTCCAACGATGAGGGCGGCGACGATGTTTTTGTGCATTTCTCCGCGATCGTCGGCGAGGGCTTCAAGACGCTTGCCGAGGGTCAGAAGGTGACTTTTGATATCGAGGCGGACCCGAAGAATCCGAGCAAAAACCGTGCAGTCAATGTGGTTGCGCTCTGATTGTCTGTTTTCGAATAGGCGAACCGAAAAAAGCTGCCGTGCTTTTGCATGGCAGCTTTTTTTATGCGCTTTCTCGCTTATTTCGTATGTAAACACGGCGCAGCCGTTCATAAAACAGCACCATCATCGTCAGCGCGATGAGCAGATAGAAGGGGAAGAACGCATGCCCGAGAAAGGTTGCCAACACGCCGAACAGCGGCGGCATCAGACAGGTTCCGATATACGAGCTTGCCATTTCCACGCCGACCATTGCCTGAGAGTGCTCCTCGCCGAAATGAGTGGGGGTCGAATGGATGATGCTGGGATAGATGGGTGCACAGCCAAGCCCGATCAGGACAAATCCCACCAGCGATATCGTGCTTCCGAAGGGGAGGAGTAACAAAAGGATTCCGACAGCGATCGTGCCCTCTCCGATGCGGATCATGGCGCTGTCGCTGAATCGAAAGGTCAGAAAGCCGCTTGCCGCGCGGCCGACGGTGATGCCGGCAAAAAACAGACCTGAAAGACCTGCCGCCGTTTCGGCGGATAGGCTCTTGCACAGCACAAGGTAGCTGCTTGCCCACAGCATGGTGGTTTGCTCGATGATGGAATAGCAGAAAAAGGCCGCCATGATCGCTTTTGCACCGGGAAGGGAGACGGTGGCGCGCAGGGTGAGCGGCCGAATGGGCTTTCCGTTTTCCGCCTGTGCGGTTTTCCGCTTTTTCCAAAGCGGCAGCGTACAAACGAGTATGACTGTCAGCACGATCTGCATCAGCGAGATGAAACGGTAGCCGCTTTTCCAGCTTTGCCCGTTTGTCAGGACATACCCGATAACAGCCGGTCCCGTGGCCGCCCCGATCCCCCACATACAGTGCAGCCAGCTCATGTGGCGGCTTTGATAGTGCAGGGCGACATAGTTGTTGAGTGATGCGTCTACGCTGCCCGCGCCGAGCCCGTAGGGAACCGCCCACAGACACAGCATCCAAAAGGCACTGCTCATCGAAAAGCCGAACAAAGAAACGGCGGTGACCGCAACACTGACGGCGGTGATTTTTCCTGTGCCGAAACGGGCGGTCAGACGGTCGCTCATCAGGCTGGATACGACTGTTCCGGCGGCAATGATCATGGAAACGACGCCTGCGCAGGAGATGGGAACGGACAGCTCGGGATACATCGCGGGCCATGCGGCGCCGAGAACCGAATCGGGCAGGCCGAGACTGATAAACGAAAGATAGATAACGGCAAGCAACAGGTGGGTCATGGGAATACACCTCCCGAAAATCGCTCTTATCATATCACGCGTTTTTCTTGCATGCAAGGGCTTTTGGGAGGATATTTTTGCAAATGTAACCGACAATGGCACATTTACCGCCTTTTCCCCCGAAGCGCTGCCCCTTCGGGCGGCGGACGGAGGGGAAAAGCCGCTGTTTTTGACAGAACCGGAGCGCGATGTACAAAGGTCTTGAAATTTTGATATAGTATGGTATAATTGATATGTTATAAACAAGGAGGGGGGACCGTCTTTGGAAAAATACCGAATAGTCGGTGGCAACCCGCTTGTCGGTACCGTGGATATCAGCGGCGCAAAAAATGCCGTGCTTCCGATCCTTGCCGCGGTTGTGCTGACGGAAGAGGTTTGCTGTATTGAAAATATTCCGAATATTGCCGATGTTTCGACATCTCTTGATATATTGAATGCGCTCGGCGCGCAGATCCGCCGTTTAGATACCCATACAGTGGAAATTGATCCTTCTCATTTGATTACGCATGTGGTGCCGCATGATTTGTCACAGCATATGCGCGCATCGTATTATTATTTGGGCTCTTTGCTCGGGCGCTTCGGTGTCGCACGCACCTCGATGCCCGGCGGGTGCAATTTCGGCGTGCGTCCCATTGATTTGCATCTCAAGGGCTTTCGCGCGCTCGGCGCGACGGTGCCCGACGAGCTTGACAACGGAATGATCGAGGTCAGGGCGGAACGCCTGACGGGAAATTCCGTCTATTTGGATCAGGTCTCTGTGGGTGCAACGGTCAATATTATGTTGGCGGCCGCGCGTGCGCGCGGGCTGACGGTCATCGAAAATGCGGCGAAGGAGCCGCACATCGTCGATCTTGCCAACTTCCTCAACTCCATGGGCGCGGATGTGCGTGGTGCGGGAACGGATGTTATCAAAATTCGCGGCGTCGATTATTTGCGCGGCACGAGTTACTCTATTATCCCCGACCAAATTGAAGCGGGTACCTATATGGCGGCGGCGGTTGCCACCAAAGGCGATGTGCTGGTACGCGGCGTCATCCCGAAGCACCTGGAATCCATCTCCGCCAAGCTCGAGGAATTGGGCGCGACGGTCGAAGAGCTGGAGGACGAGGATGCCATTCGCGTATCGTGTCAGGCGCCTCTTCGGCATTGCAATGTAAAAACAATGCCGCATCCCGGCTTCCCGACGGATATGCAGCCGCAGATCGCGGTGCTGCTGTCGGTTGCCTCGGGCACCAGCTTTTTAACCGAGAACATATGGGATAACCGCTTTAAATATGTCGGCGAGTTGCGCCGTATGGGAGCGGATATTCAGGTCAACGGCAATGTCGCCGTTTTTCAGGGGGTGCCGAAGCTGACCGGTGCGCCCGTCAAAGCGAATGATCTGCGTGCGGGTGCCGCCATGGTGATCGCGGCGCTCAGCGCCGGAGGGGAGAGCACGATCGAGGATATCCAGTACATCGAACGCGGCTATGAAAATATCGTTGAAAAACTGCGCGCGCTCGGCGCCGATATTGAGCGGATATATACGAACGACTCGACTGTCTCCAAAGCGCAGTAACAGAACAGACAGGACGGACGGTATCGCGTCTGTCCTGCTTTTTTTAGAACAAAACGGTAAAACCGTGCGATAAAGGCGCGCTTACTGCTGCTGTGAAAACAATCGGACGGATTATGCGGTACTCGGAAAGGATCGGTTTGAAAAAATGGCTCGATATTGTCCTCTTTTCAGCGGCAGCAGCGGAAACTGCACCTATTTTGCCTCTGCGCAGGGCGGCATTTTGATTGATGCGGGTGTATCCGCCAAGCGGATGATAACGGCACTTGTCGAACGCGACATCGATCCTTCTTCGATTGCCGCCGTTTTCATCACTCACGAACACATCGACCATGTGCGCGGCTTGCGCGTCTTTCTCAAAAAGTATCCCGTTCCCGTTTATGCGACCCGTGGAACGGCGCAGGCGCTTTGCGAAGAGGCGCTGCTGCCCGACGGGGCGCAGCTGCGCGTTATCGAGGGGGAGACAGAGGCGGCGGAAATGTCGGTCACCTCTTTTGCCACGCCGCATGACAGCCGCGAAAGCTGCGGCTACCGTATCACTTTTTCCGATGGCCGCACAGCTGCGGTCGCGACGGATATGGGATGCTTGACGCCGGCGGTCAAACAGATGCTTTGCGGCTGCGATTTGGTGCATATCGAGTCAAACCATGATGAGAATATGCTCAGGCGCGGCCCCTATCCCTATTCAACCAAACAGCGCATTTTGAGCGCGCGCGGCCATTTGGCCAATGATTGCTGTGCCTCCTTTTTACCGGAGCTGGTCAACAGCGGAACCACCCGTTTTGTGTTGGCGCATCTCAGCCGTGAGAACAACACGCCCGATTTGGCGCTGAAAGCGGCGGAGAGTTCCCTTTGTGCGGCAGGCGCGCGGGAAGGACAGGATTATCTTTTGTCGGTCGCCTTGCAAGACACGGGAATGCCGGTAAGGATATTTTAAGCAGGGACTATTTTCGATTTTAAATATGAAATAAGGGAAACCAAACGGTTTTTAACATCGCACCCCACCCATCGGACAGTATGGCTTGCTGTCTGACAGGTGGGGTGTCTGTTTATGTCCAAAAAGCGCGGAGGATATGTTTATTGTTTTTATAATCTGCTCAGCGCTTTTGTAAACGACAGTTTCCGACCGAAAAAATACTTCTGCTGTGTATACTGATCTTGACAAAGGCGCTTTTTAGCCAATTCCAAAATATCCGATTGTCGGATGCTGTTGTCGGACATAGAACGCCGGCACAGGGAATACACTATAACGGGGTTCAAAAAAAGTCCTGTTTTTGCGTGCAGAAAGGAAACGGTCAGGGGGAGAAAAATGGGGTTCCTGTATGAAAATTTGCTGAGCATTACATGGCAGCAGCTCGTTATGTGGGCGATCGGCGGGATTTTAATGTATTTGGCCGTCAAAAAGAACATGGAGCCTGCGCTGCTGCTCCCGATTGGATTTGGCTCTGTTTTGGTGAATCTTCCGTTTTCAGGCGCCGTCACACAGATTGTGGACGGCGTGCAAGAGGAGGGCGTTTTATCTGTCCTGTTTGACGCCGGCATTGCCAATGAGCTGTTTCCGCTTTTGCTTTTTATCGGCATCGGCGCCATGATGGATTTCGGCCCCATTCTCGCTAATCCCAAGCTCATGCTGTTCGGCGCGGCGGCACAGCTCGGTATCTTTTTGACGCTTTGTGCGGCGTCCGTGTTTTTTGATATACGGGATGCCGCGGCCATTGCCGTGATCGGTGCGGCGGACGGCCCGACTTCCATTGTTGTGGCGCAGAAGCTGCAGTCGTCTTATCTCGGTGCCATCATGGTGGCGGCGTATTCGTATATGGCGCTGGTGCCGATTATTCAGCCGCCGGTTATTCGCTTGCTGACCACCAAAAAGGAGCGCCTCATTCGGATGCCGTACAAACCGGCGTCGGTTTCCAAGCTGACGCGGGTGCTGTTCCCGATTGTAATCACGCTGATTGCGGGGATCATCGCGCCGGCGTCGGTTTCCTTGGTCGGTTTTCTGATGTTCGGGAATCTGCTGAGAGAATGCGGTGTTCTCAATCAGCTTTCCGAGACGGCGCAAAAGGTTTTGGCAAATTTGATCACCCTGCTGCTGGGGCTCACCATCGCCTGCCGCATGCAGGCGGAGCAATTTTTAAAGCCCGAAACGCTGCTGATATTGGCTCTCGGACTGGGGGCGTTTGTACTGGATACGGCAGGAGGGGTGCTGTTTGCAAAACTGGTCAATGTATTCTTAAAACAGAAGATCAATCCGATGATCGGCGCGGCGGGAATTTCCGCATTCCCCATGTCGGGCCGTGTGGTACACAAAATGGGATTGGCGGAGGATCCTCAGAATTTTTTGCTGATGCACGCTGCGGGCGTCAATGTTTCGGGACAGATCGCCTCCGTGATCGCGGGAGGCTTGATTTTGAATTTCTTTATGTAGCGGAGGAAGCTCTATGAATCTATACGCATTTGTTGACAATTTGTATTATCTGGGAATGGGTATGCTGGCCGTGTTTTTTTCCATGGGAATGATTGTGGCGGTTACGGTGCTGCTCAACAAATTGTTCAAGTAGGCTGTCGGACAGCGGCTTGTTTTTGGCAAATACCGCAGCCGGCGGGAAAAAGGAATAAAAGAGAGGGGATCATGATGGAAGGCTCTTTTACGGCGCTGTTTGAGCAGTTCGGATATGCCGCTATTTTGCTGCTGATTTTTGCGGAAACGGTGTTCCCGCCGATTCCGTCCGAAGCGATTTTGCTGTTTGGAGGATTTATGCTGGCGCGAAACGGCATGAGCATTTGGCTCGGTGTGCTGTTCGCAACGGTCGGTTCTCTTCTCGGCGCATGGCTTTTGTATCAGTGCGGCAGGCTGCTTTCGGAGGATACGATTCGACGCTTTTGCAGCGGAAAAGTCGGAAAACTGCTTCGACTGAAGGTGTCGGATGTGGATAAGGCGGACAAATGGTTTCAGCGGCACGGCTATCGGGCGGTGCTGATTTGCCGCTGTGTTCCCATTGTCAGAAGCCTGATTTCCATTCCCGCCGGGGTGGCGAAAATGAAGCAGGTGCCGTTTTTGCTGCTCACTGCTGTCGGAAGCACCGTGTGGAATAGCCTGCTTGTGTGGCTGGGCGCAAAGGCGGGAGATTCGTGGGAAGAGCTCCTTTACTATTTTGATATGTACGGAGAAATTATTGGCGGTGTTTGCCTGTGCTTGGCGATTATCGGCATTGTTGTATATATAACAAAACGCCCCAAACAAGATTAAAAAACAAGGGCGTAAAAGTATAATTCCTATAAGGAGATATCCTTGGATAACGGTATTTGCCGTACAAGCTCCCTGCTTGTTACAGCATAAGACAAAACCACCCGAAAAACGAACGACGTTTTTCGGGTGGTTCTTTTTTGTGAAGTTTCAAACCTGCGGTTTGAAGTGAAGCTGTAACAAGTTACAGTGAAGTTTGCGGCAAAACACTTGCGAAGCAAACTTCACTGCAAAGCCGCTTCACTTGCCTGTTAAGGCAAACTTCGTTTCGGCACAGAATAACACAAATTGAAAAATATTGCCTTGCGTGGCTGTGCCGAAAGCAAGCGCCTTGTTTTTTATCGGTTACAGCATCTGTACGAGACGGCGTTTGTAGGTCAAAAATTTATCGGAAAGTGTGAAATCGTCCGGGCGGGGCTTCGGCACATCAATGGTCAGTTCATTTGTAATATGTCCCGGGCTGCCGTTCATCACAAGGATGCGGTCGGACAACAGAATGGCTTCGTCGATGTCATGTGTGATGAAAAGTGTCGACAGTTCAATTTCCTGCATGATGCGGAGATACCATTGGTGCATCGCCGATTTTGTCAATGTGTCGAGCGCCGAAAACGGCTCGTCGAGCAGCGCAATGCCCTGAGACGAAAGATAGGTCCGCAAAAGCGCGGCGCGCTGTCTCATACCGCCGGAGAGCTGGGAGGGATATTTTTTCTCACAGCCGGCGAGTCCGAAGCGCTCAAAAAATGCAGCTGCCTTTTCGCGGGCCGCCTTCTTTTTTTCACCCTGTATCACAAGCGGCAGCGAGACATTATCCACAATGGTACGGTAGGGCAGCAGCAGGTCTTTTTGCAGCATATAGCTGATATGTCCCGGCTTGCCCGTGATGTCTTCGCCGTGCAGATACACGCGACCGGATTCCGGCGTGAGCAGTCCGGAGAGGACATTGAAAAGCGTCGTCTTGCCCGTGCCGCTTTGACCGATCAGAGAAACGATTTCGTTTTTCTTCAGATAAAGGTCAATGTCTTCAATAATGACCGCATCGCCGAAGGCTTTGGTGATATGCTCGGCGGTCAAAATCGGTTCGTCAGCCAAGGTAATCATTGGTGTAACCCGTTCCGTGCGGCAGCTCTTTTGCAGCAAGATGGTTCTCGTTGAGCCAATCATAAAAGGCGTCCCATCTCACAGGGTCGATCACGCCCCACTTTTCGGCGTCGGCGATGTACTGCCCGGAGATCCACGCCTGGCTCTTTTTCACAAGTTCTTCCGAGCCCTTGAGCGAGCCGGTGCTGTCTGACTCGATCAGAATCTGCGCCGCTTCGTCCGGGTTGGAAGCGGCAAACGCATAGCCTTTTCCGACAGCGCTCAAAAAGGCCTTGGCTGTGTCGGGATTTTCACTCAGAAAATCGTTGTTTGCGATGATGACAGGCGTGTAATAATCGAATACGCTGTCGACATCCTTAAAGAAGAAGTAATCATAGGCAAAGCCCTGAACATCGGCATTGATGCAGCCCCAACCGTAGAAGACCCAAATGGAGTCTGTCTGATTGGCTTTGAGGGCGCCGGGCTCATCGACAATGTTGTTGGGAATCAGATTGACCTTGCTCCAATCGCCGCCGTCCTTTTCCACGAGAGACTGCAGCATCGCAAGCTCAATGGGGGAATCCCATGTAGAATAGGTTTTGCCCTCCAGTCCTTTGGGGGTGTCGATGCCGTCGCCCTTGCGGGAGATGATGCCCGATGTGTTGTGCTGAAGAATGGCGGCGACAGCGGTGATACCGAGCTGTTCTTCGCCGGTGAATGCGGCGGCCAGCGTGTCCTGCGCCTCGATGGCAAACTGTGCTTTGCCGGATGCGCATAAAGAGGCGGAGGAGCTTTCCTCGAGGAAGACGATGTCAACATCAAGACCGGCCTGCTCAAAATAGCCTTTCTCTTTGGCAACATACAAACCGGTGTGGTTGGTGTTGGGCGTCCAGTCGAGAGCAAAGGTGATTTTTGTCAGCTCGGCGCTTTTCGTGCTCTCGGATGTCGGGGTGTCGGTCGTACTGTTGGTCGCACAGGCAGCAAGGCCGAGCGCCATAAACAAAGACAGCATGATGCAGAGGATTTTTTTCATGGTTTTTTGACTCCTTTTCTCTCCCAAGGCATGATCGCTTTTCGCACAAGAGATACGAGCAGCATCAGGAGCAGACTGATAATAATGATTAAAATGATGACTGCGAACATTTTATCAAACTGATAGGCTTTGCGCACGCGCGTCATGTAGACGCCGAGCCCTTCAAAGCCGCCGAGCCATTCGGCGATGACGGCGCCTACGATAGCGTAGGAGGCGGAGATCTTAAGCCCCGCAAAAAAATGGCTCAACGAGGACGGAAGCTTGATATAGCGGAAGATTTTCAGATTGTTTGCGCCCATGCTTTTCAAAAGCGCGATCGCGTCCGGGTCGGCGCTGCGAAAGCCGTCGAGCATCCCCACGGTAATAGGGAAGAATGTCGTCAGCACGACCAGCGTGATCTTCGGCGCCGTGCCGAAGCCCATCCACAGCACAAGAATCGGCGCAATGGCGACCGTCGGAATTGTCTGCGATATGACGAGCAGCGGATAAATCGCGTTATAGAGCAGGGAAAATCTGTCCATGAGGGAAGCGGTGATAAACGCCAGCAAAATGCCGATGCCGAGCCCTGCCGCCGCTTCCGAAAGCGTTGTCGCGGAATGCGCCATCATGGTGGAAAAATCGTTGATAAAGGCGTTTGCGACATCTGCCGGAGAGGGCAGCATATAAGAGGGTACCGCTTCAAAGCCGCACGCCGCCGCCCAAATAATAATCAGCAGTGCAATCGCGAAGAAAGGCGAAAGCTTATTGGTGATGCTTTGTAACTTTTTGGTCAATGGTCATGACACCGCCCTTTGGCTTGTAGCTAACCTTGATATAAGCGGAAACGCCGGGGCAGCCCGCTTTGATGGCGACATGCTGACACTCTTTGACGATGTCCATAAGGAGGTCGTAATCGTCCCCCTCAATCGTTGTCTCAAACGGACCGACATAATAGTTGAGCCCCGTGCTTTTGATATACGCGATGACCTCGTCGACGATGCGAACGACTTCGTCGTCTCCCTCAACGGCGGGGAGCACCTGAATGGCTACACTGGCTTGCATAAGCTTCCTCCTAATAAAAAAATTTCCCTGCGGATGACACCGAGGGAAATGGATTGTGAACACAAAGCTATTTTCGTCACAGTTTAATTCCTACGGCGGCATTATCCGCATCAGGTTTGAGGGTTTCGCTCTGCGCGATCTCAGCCGGCGTTGCGCCAGCACCCCTTAAATTGTTGACATTATGATAGTACAGTTTTGCCGTTTTGTCAATGGGAATACACAAGAATTTTTGCGGTGCCGTGTGAGCAGGGTGTGCGGCGCCGTTTTAATTTTGTCGGCAAATTTGCTCCTCGAGAATGAGCGGATAGCGTATCAGATTTTCGCTGTCGAGCTCCTCTGCGTGCATATCCACCACAGAGATTTGATGGTTGTCGTATGTCGTGTAATAATAGAGGCCTTTGTCGGCGTTGCAGCAGGAGGTGTAAATGGTGATTTCGTATTGTTCGTTGCCGACATCGCAGCAGCCGCGCTGTTGATCGACCGATCCCAGAATATGAAAGAATTGACTGACGCTCTTTGTCTCCGAATCGTCGGAAACGGCGTTCATCTTGACAAAAGACGCTCTGATAAAGCGGGACTGGGACGAAAGATCTCCGGGAAGCCCAAGCGCCCCCATGCCGCGGCTGTAGGTTTGCAGGGGCAGACAGTCGGAAAAGCTGTTTTGCGGTGTTTTCGGTGACAGATGAAGATAATTGTTTAAAGCGAAGAGCTGTTTGTCAAACGGCGGGTTGTTTGTGAGAACGCCGACCGGGTTGGCATATATCTTTATGCCGTCCTGTACGGCTTCCAGCGTGATGGCCTCTTCGCGGTCGGCAATCAGCCAATGAAGCTGTGCTAAAGGTAACTCTCCGCTGAAGGGCGTGTTCGTAATGTTGAGGTTTTCCAAAAGCTGTTTTGCTTCTTTGACATCGGCGCATTGTCCCAAGACCCAAGGAATGAGCTCAAACTGCGCCACATTTTTGCCGCCCGGCAGCGGGTCCCTGTACACGGCGTTTCCCACAAAGTTCAGCCCTGCCATTCCAAGCCCTTTTTCGTTGACGGCGTCATAATAAAGCGGATATTCGTTTGCGACATAGGCCATGCCGATGAGCGCATAATGGCTCGGCATATCGCTCATGTGACGAAACGAAAGAGGATACCGGCGCGGGGTGATCGTCACCTCTTCCTTATAAGAGTATTCATAGTCAAGTGTCCTGCCGAAATAAAAATCCTTTGTTTTA
>JBJEIR010000069.1:0-4004 GCA_051877215.1 Acutalibacteraceae bacterium
CCATCCACATGGGAGAAAACAGAGCGGCGGAGATCGACAACGACAAATGTATTTCCTGCGGTGCGTGCGTCTATCAATGCCCCTTCGGCGCCATCGTCGATAAATCGTATATCCTGAATGTGATTGATCTGCTCAAAAAGAGCGAGAGCAACAAGGCATACACCGTCTATGCGGTGATCGCCCCCTCCATCTCGAGCCAGTTCAGCTATGCGAAGATCGGACAGGTCGTCAGCGGCATCCGCGCGCTCGGCTTCCACCATGTCATCGAGGCGGCGCTGGGAGCGGATATGGTTGCGTATGCCGAATCAAAAGAGCTTGCGGAAAAGGGCTTTTTGACCAGCTCATGCTGCCCGGCCTTTGTGCAGTATGTGCGCACGCAATTCCCGCAAATGGCGGAGCACATTTCTCACAATCTCTCCCCGATGGCGGCGATTGCACAGTACATCAAAAAGACCGATCCGACCAGCAAAATCGTCTTTATCGGGCCGTGTACCGCGAAAAAAGCGGAAATTCAGCTCGATTCGGTCAAGCCGTATATCGACAGCGCCATCACCTTTGAGGAGCTGCAAGCGCTGTTTGACGGCAAAGGCCTCGACATCACACAGCTTGACGAAATCGCCCTCGACAACGCCTCCTATTACGGGCGCATTTTCGCCCGCAGCGGCGGTTTGGCGGACGCCGTCCGGCAGGCACTCAAGGAGCACGGGCTTGAAGACTTTGATTATCAGCCGGTCGCCTGCGACGGCATCGAAGCCTGCCGCACGGCACTGCTCAAAGCCTCCAAAAATGTACTAAACGGCAATTTTATCGAGGGAATGGCTTGCGTCGGCGGCTGTATCAACGGCGCCGGCTGCCTGACCCACGGCGATAAAAACAAAGCGGATGTGGACAAATACGGCAGAGAAGCAATGGAAAAGACCATCTCCGATGCCTTGTCCGTTCTCGCCTGACCGCCTCTTTTTCCGAACGCAAAAAAGCCGCTCCGACGAAAGCAAACGCTTTCTTTCGGAGCGGCTTATTCTTTTCATCTTCACTTGTTGCGCCGTCTTTGCTTTTGCCAAGCGGCGGCTCTACGCTCCCAATAATCCGAACAGCCTGCCGATGAGTCCCTGCTCCGGATGCGCGTAAACCACTTCGCTGCCCGACAGCAGCCGCCAGATATACACCGCCAAAAACGCGGCGCCCGCCACTGCGCAAAGGATATAAAAAGCGCGCTTTGGGATTTTCTTTCGAACAATCCAAACGATCAAAGCCACCGGCAGCAGAAAAACAAGCGGATGATAGTGAAGAGCCGCCGCGACATCGAGGTGACAAAGCGCCCACACCGCCCGGCTCATCCCGCAGCCCGGGCAGCAAATGCCCGTCAAAAGCCGAATGGGGCAGCCGAACAGCAAATATTCCGCGGCAATCAGCAAAAGGGAAATGCCCAAAGCGATCCGAGAAGGCCGCCGCAAGCGGTCACGCTTATTTTCCACTTCCCTCACCGTTCCTTTCCCCCGCATAGCGCGGTCAAAGTCTGCCGCAAAGCGGCTGTCCGTCGTATGGCAAAACGGCGGTATGCTGTCCCGCCGAGTCACATATTCGCGGCGTCCGAAAGGAAAAATGACCGTTTGGCTTTCAACCGGTCATTTTCCAGTTTGTCAAAAAACGCGCTGTAGTAAAAGGATTTTGTGGCATACCACCGCCTCCCCTGTGCAAGGGGAGGTGGGCGGCGTCAAACCGTGACGGTGGGGTTAACGTCAAAACTCCCTCGTCAGAGGGAGCCAAAGAACAACGCCGCACCAAAGCCTCCCTCTGATGAGGGAGGTGGCAAAAATCCTTGATTTTTGACGGAGGGAGAGAAAGCACACCGAATTATTGCTTATTTCCGATAAAAGCAGAATGTTATTGTTCTCTCCCTCAGTCACCTGCGGTGACAGCTCCCTCGTCAGAGGGAGCCAAGTGGTTTGCAGCCGCGTATCAATGCCTTTCCCCTGTGTAATGGGGAGAGAAAAGATTGTTTTTTGACACTCTCAAAAAATGACCGTTTGGCTTTCAAACGGTCATTTTCATCTCGTTTCTTACCGCTTTATTTCGCAATCTTTTTATTTGAGCAGCGCTTCCACCGCATCGACGGCGGGGTTCAGCTCGTCGCACACGACCCGTTCAATCTCCCCGTTATCGCAAAGCTGTGCAATACGGGCGTCCATCGGCAAACGGGCAAGCAACGGCACCTTCATCTCTTTTGCCGCCTGTTCGAGCGCCTGTTCATCACCGAATACAGAAATCTTTTTGCCGCAGTCGGGGCAGGTGATATAGCTCATATTTTCCACCAGCCCCAGCACGGGGATATTCAGCATCTCGGTCATTTTATGCGCCTTTCCGACCACCATCTGCACGAGTGACTGCGGGGTCGAGACGATGACCGCGCCGTCGACGGGAATGCTCTGATAAACGGTCAGCGGCACATCGCCCGTTCCGGGCGGCATGTCGATGAACAGCACATCCAGCATTCCCCAAGCGACATCCGTCCAAAACTGTGTGACCGCCCCCGCCAAAACAGGGCCGCGCCATACAACCGGCTGCGTATCATCCTCTAAAAGCAGGTTAATGGACATCACCTTGATGTTCATGTGCGTCTCTTCGGGCAAAATTCCCATTTCGGAGCCGCGCGCCTTGCGCGTCACGCCGAACGCCTTGGGGATCGACGGGCCTGTGATGTCCGCGTCCAGCACCCCCACTTTATATCCCCGCCGCGCGAGCAGCACCGCGAGCATCGCCGTGACCGACGATTTGCCGACACCGCCCTTGCCGCTGCCGACCGCAATCACGCGCTTGATCTCACTGAATTGGTTGAGCGCCGCGTGCAAATCCTCTTTTTCACTGCAGCTTTGAGAACAGCTGCTGCAATCATGTGTACAGTCCGCCATGTAAAAAACCTCCTGTGGTCATTTCATTCCGAGCTCTATTGTAATACAGTATGCCGCATTTTACAATGTCTTTTTTGCCTTTCGGATGAAAGCGGCGTCATTCCATCGCCCAAAACGGTAAAATACGGCCGACAGCACCGTGCAAGCCACCCATCCGATGGGAAACGCCACCCATACGCCGGCATAGCCGATGAACAGCGGCAGAACATAGGCGGCGATCACCCGCAATCCCAAATCGAAAAAGGTGCAAATCATAAACACCGACATGGAACCGGTTCCGCGGAACACCCCGTCATTGATGATTTTGACCGAAATAATGATATAAAACGGCGAAACCGTCCACAGGAATTGCTGACCGACGGCAATCGTTTGAGGGTCGCTGCTGAACATGGACATGAGCGGCCCCGAAAAAACCATCACAAGCACCGTAATGACCGCCGAAAACACCAGCGTCATTTTCATCGCCACACGGCGTCCGTCGCGAATACGCTCCCACTTTTGTGCGCCGGTGTTCTGTGCGACATAAGAAGAGAGCGAGCTGCTCATCGTGTTGAGAGCGCTGATGGTAAAGAGATTGATTTTGAACGCGCCGCCGTAACCGGACTGCACGGAAATATCGTGAAAAGAATTGACCGCGCTTTGCACAAACAGCTGTCCGACCGACACAAAGGACTGCTGACAGACGCTGGGCACCGCAATGCGCAGGATACGGCCGAAAAGCGTCTTGTCAAACAGACGAAACGCCCCGCCCGACAGCGCGCGAAGCCGCAAAATAACCAGCAGCAGTGCTGCCGCCGATGCCAGACTTTGGGCAAGAAAGGTCGCCCAGGCCGCGCCCGTCACGCCGAAGCCCATCGGGCCGACAAACAGGATGTCCAAAACCACATTCAACACAGAGGAGGCGATCAAAAGATACAGCGGCGTCAGAGAATCGCCCAGCGCGGTAAAAATGCCGTTGGCTGTATTGTATACAAACAAAAACAGCACACCCGCCGTATATACCATTAAATAAGCCGCGGCATCCTCGAAAACAGACGGCGTGGTGTTCATCAGCGACAAAAGAGGCCGACTGCAAAGAAACCCCAAAGCGGAAAG
>JBJEIR010000070.1:0-3934 GCA_051877215.1 Acutalibacteraceae bacterium
TTCTCTCCCTCAGTCACCTGCGGTGACAGCTCCCTCGTCAGAGGGAGCCAAGGAATTTGCGGCATACCAAAGCCTTCTCTGTGTAAGGAAAGGTAAAAGATCGTTTTTTGACACTCTCCAGCAGGCAAGCGATGCCTGTTGTTTTTTTGTTTGCCTTTTTGTCAGCCGGGCGGCTGTTTTTGGAACAATAAAAATGCAAGATAAAACGAGCTGTGTGTATGGCGGTCAAGCGTACCGACAGCCTGTTTTTTTGCTGGAAAAAGACAGACGGCGAGAGATATGGCGCCATGATTGGTATCTGTCAATTTCTTCCAAAAGCAAAGAATTTCCCAATTTCTGTTTCTGATAATCAACGCGCTTTCTTCCATACTAAAGACAGGCATTGAAAAACGCAGAGGCGGTGACTCAGAATGGACATACAGCGGACAAAAAAACCAATCGGCAGACGATATACGCTGCTGTTGCTTTTAACGGCAGCGATCATCGGCGGCCTTCTTTTTTACGGACAATGGCGTAAGGACAGTGTGCAGCATGTCAAGACCGCCGTGATTTCTTCCCAAACGGTGCGGGAGACGGCCGTTTGTTCCGGCACGATACAAACAAGCGAGAGCACGGAGGTGTTTTGCAGTACCCCGTGTGTGGCGGGAGATGTGTCGGTTTCGGTCGGCGATAGGGTAAAAGCGGGAGATTTGCTGATTACCGTCGACCGTTCGGCGACCCTTGCCGTGGCGGTGGACGCCGGCCTTTCCGAAAACCAAGCCGCGCTCATATCCGGTATTCCGGAGGCACTGACAGCTCCCAAAGACGGCGTTGTCAGTGCTGTCAATGTGAAGCAGGGCGATACGCTTGATACGGCATCGCCGTGTGCGGTCATTTCCTCCGGCAGCGGATTGGAGGTGGCGGTTGCCGTCAGGGAAAATATGCTTTCCGATTTGCGCGTCGGGCAGACGGTGGAGATCAGCGGGGTCGCTTTTCGCAAAAAAATGTATACCGGCACGCTCACCTCTATTGCGTCTTCGGCGCGCACGCGCATGAACGGGACTGCCAGCGAGACGGTGGTGGATGCCGTGGTTTCGCTTGCACCCGAAGAGATTGATGAATCGCTGTTGGTCGGGCTTACCGCCAAGGCGGAAATCATAACCTCTCAAAAAGAGGGTGTACGCTTGGTTCCCTATGAGTGCTTGGCACAAAATGAAGAGGGAGGGTATTATGTATACCGCGTGAGCGGAGAAGAAGCGATTTACACACCGATTGAAACAGGGGAAGAATACGCAGGCGGTGTGGAGCTGTTGTCGGGCTTGTCCGACACAGAGGAGATTGTTCGGTCGCCGGAGCAGCTTTCGGGGGAGCGCGTTCGGATACAAAAAGAAACAGAGGGATGAGAAAAGAGGCGTCAATATGTGTGAGGTGTGGAAAAATGCCGTGCGCAGTATATGGCGTAAGCGGCTTCGTGCATTGCTGACAATCGTCGGAATTGTTATCGGCATCGCGCTTGTAACGGTGGTTACGCTGATTGGGGATGCAGGAAAAAGCACCGTCAATCAGGAGCTGGAAAGCATGGGGCTCGGAGGCCTTTCCGTCACGGCCGATAAAAATGCCGCATTGACGGAGCAACAGCTAAAAGCCCTGCGATCCATGTCGTCTGTTTCCTCGGCCGTACCGCTGATACTCTCCACTTCACCGATTACCTTTTTGGACGGCAGCGAGGATTCCCTGATGGTATGCGGCATTGACAGCGGAGAGACGCAGGTCATCGGATTGACAAAACGGTACGGACATTTGCTGTCCGTACAGGATGTGGCGCTGCACGGGCGGGTCTGCGTGGTGGATACGGCGGTGGCCGAAAGGCTGTATGCGCGGCAGAATATTGTCGGCAAACAGCTGACTTTTTCCGTCGGGGGTGTATCAGAGACCTTCACGGTAGTGGGCGTGACTGAGGCGGGCAGTACCTTGCTGCAAAATGTGGCGCAGTGGATTCCCGGAATGGTATATATTCCGTATACGACGATGCAAGAGCTGTCGGGCAGAGATGATTTTGATCAGTTTGCCGTGCGTCTGATGCCCGATACATCGGAAGATAAAGCGGCGCGGGATATCGAGCAAACCCTGAGCCGCATCGGCAAAAGCGGCGGCTATACGGCGGAAAATCTGACGGCACAGCGGGATAAGCTCTCCCGCTTAATGGACATTGTGACGCTGGTGCTGACCGCGATCAGTGCCATTTCTCTTTTGGTATCGGGGCTGAGTATTATGACGATCATGATGGTTTCCGTAAACGAACGCACCAAAGAAATCGGCATAAAAAAAGCGCTCGGTGCATCCGGCGCGCGTATTCGTACCGAATTTTTGGCCGAATCACTCCTTCTGTCGCTGTGCGGAGGCGGAGCGGGCGTTTTGCTCGGCGGGACGGTTGCGCTGGGAGGACTGTCCTTTTTCGGCGTAACCGCTCGGCTGTCACTTGAAACGGTGGGATGGCTCGTCGGTTTTGCAGCCGTGATCGGTGTCCTTTTCGGCGTCTATCCTGCGGCCAAGGCCGCTTCCTTGAACCCGGTCGATGCACTGCGGGCCGAGTAAATAACACAATCGCCCGCAAGCGCTTTTGCGGGCGATTGTTATAAAGATTGTTATAAAGAGGAATAAAGGGCACAATTTAACTGGTATAGAGGGGCGGACGGTTGTTCATCCTATGCACAGAGAGGCTGTTTTCGGGCTTTCTCTGTTCGTGAGGTGAATCAAAATGCAAACGCATCAAATCAAAACAGAAACAAAAATCCGTTTTGCAAAAAACGGCTTGATTTTTGCGATCGGCGGCAGCGCTTATATGCTGCTGGAATGTCTCTGGCGCGGGTACAGCCACTGGACGATGTTTTGCTTGGGAGGAGCCTGTTTTCGCCTGATCGGAGCGATCGGACAGGTTCGTCTGCCGCGCATTTTTCGCTGCGGCTTATGTGCGGCGGGGGTGACGGCGGCAGAATTGCTGTGCGGCTGCGTGGTCAACTTGTGGTGGCATATGGATGTATGGGACTACAGCCGCCGACCGTTCAATGTGCTGGGGCAGATCTGTCCTTTATATACGCTGCTTTGGGGACTGCTCAGCCTGCCGGTCATGTCCTTGTACAAAGTGCTTGCTCAGAGCTTGCGGCTGGGGCAGACATCGACAAGCGGACAGTCTGCACAGCGCGGGTTTCTCGCCGAGCATATATCCCGCCCGAAATGAACAAGGCGATGGCAAAAATCGCTGCTTTCTTCGGGGGGCAGCAGCGCGCGGAGCTGAAATTCCACCAGCTTTGGGTCGGTGCTGTCGCATAATCCCAGACGGTTGGAAATACGAATACAGTGGGTGTCGGCCACCACTGCGCCCGGTAAATGAAACAAATCGCCGCATACGAGATTGGCGGTTTTGCGGCCGACGCCCGGCAGCTTGAGCAATTCGTCAACCGTTTGCGGCACCTCGCCGCCGTATTGCTCCGTCAGCATGTTTGACATGGCAATCAAATCGCGCGCTTTTGTTTTATACAGTCCGCAGGAGTGGATGAGGTCTTCAACCTCGGAAAGCTCCGCCTTTGCCATGGAAACCGCGTCGGGAAAACGGGCGAAGAGTGCCGGCGTCACCAGATCGACCCGTGCGTCGGTGCACTGGGCGGACAGGCGCACGGCCACAAGCAGTTCAAATGCGTTTTTGGTGGTCAAGCTGCACACCGCATCCGGATATTGTTTTTTCAGCGCGTCCACAACAAACAGGGCGCGCTGCTGCTTTTTGCTCGGTCTCCCCATACATATCCCTCCGTCCGTCAAATCAAACGATTTGTTATTGTTGAGTTTAACAGAAATATTCCCCCCTGTCAATTCCGCTTCGCTTGACAGTCCGTCCGATAGCCGATATAATGAAAAAAACAGCAGGCAGGATGCAAAAGAAATCGGACGGAGGAGACGG
>JBJEIR010000071.1:0-3924 GCA_051877215.1 Acutalibacteraceae bacterium
GGGAATTATGAAATCATTGAACAGAATACCTGCTTCGGATATGTTCTCGACAGCGAACCCGTTCCCTTTAAGGTGGACGGCAGTCAAACCGTCGTGACGGTGGAAAAGCACAATGTTGCGCAGAAAGGCACGATCACCGTAACCAAGGTCGGTGAAGTGTTCTCATCAGTTGTCGAGTCTGATGGCGTGTATCAGCCTGTTTACTCCGCCCGAGGACTTGCAGGCGCGGTCTATGAGGTGACTGCGGCTGAAGATATTTATACTCCGGACGGCACACTTCGTTATGCAAAGGGCGAGGTTGTGGATACCGTTACGACGGATAAGAAAGGAACGGCTGTAAGCAAACCTCTCTATCTCGGCAAATATGAAGTTCAGGAAACCAAAGCTCCTTACGGTACGGTTTTAAATGATGAAATTCATACTGTCGAACTGACTTATGCCGGACAGGAAATCAGCATCACGGAAACGGCGACTGAGTTCTGTAACGAGCGCCAAAAGGCAGAAATCAGCCTTTTCAAAGTGTTGGACAAGGATGAGCTTTTCGGCATCGGAAATAACGGAGAAATCCTGTCGGTACAGTTTGGCTTGTTTGCTGCGGAGGATCTGACCGCCGCAGACGGATTGGTAATTCCTGCGAATGGTTTGCTCGAAATCGTGAACTGCGATGAAAACGGCAATGCCGCATTGAAAACCGATCTTCCTGTCGGTGCAAAAGCCTATGTCATGGAAATCGCCGCAAACAACCGCTATGTCCTTTCGGACGAGAAATACCCCGTAGAATTCGCCTATGCCGGACAGGATAATGCCTTGGTAGAAATCAAGGTGAATGACGGCGAAGCCATCAGGAATGAAATCCTCTACGGTACGGTCAAAGGATTGAAAATCGACCGTGAAACCGAAGAAACCGTTTCAGGAGCTTTGTTCGGACTATTCCGCACGGATGCTGCAGAATTTACAAAGGGCAATGCTATTCTCACTGCTGAATCCGGCGAGGACGGCATCTTCACCTTCTGCAATGTCCCGTATGGTGATTGGCTTATCAGAGAATTAAAGCCCGCCAAGGGATTTCTGCCGAATGAGGAAATCTACTCTGTTACCGTATCCGAAAATGGGCAGATCATCGAAATTACCGTGGTAAATGACCGTATCCCCGAAATCGGAACGCTTGCAACTGTTGACGGTGAAAAGGAAATCTGTGCGACAGAGGTATTCACCCTCACCGATACGGTATCCTACAAACACCTCATCCCCGGCAAGGAATATGTTCTGAACGGTGTTCTGATGGACAAGACCACGGGAGAGCCGCTTATGATCAACGGGGAGGAAATCCGTTCCGAAACAGTATTCACGCCCGAAAGTCCAACCGGAGAAGTAACCGTATCATTTACCTTTGATTCCAAGTTTATCAAGGCAAATACCGAGATTGTTGTGTTTGAAACTCTCTCCTGCGACGGCACAGAACTTGCCGTTCACGCAGATATTGAGGACGAAGGACAGACCGTCACCGTGAAGATTCCAGAAATCAGGACGAAAGCAACGGCAGAAGGAAAGAAAGAGATCACAGCGGACGGCAGAGTAATGATTGAGGATATCGTATCCTACAAAAACCTCACACCCGACAAAGAGTACACCGTCAAGGGCGTTCTGATGAACAAAACTACGGGAGAGCCGCTGTTGATTGACGGTAAGGAAATTCGCAGTTCCTTTACCTTTAAGCCCGATTCATCGGACGGCGAGGTTGCCGTCACCTTTGTGCTTGACGCAGCGGAGTTGACAACCTCGACAGAAATCGTTGTGTTTGAAAGCCTGTACCGTGACGATGCGGAAATCGCTGTTCATGCGGATATTGAGGATGAGGATCAGACTGTGAAACTCACGCCTCCTGCTCCTCCTATCCCCGAAAACCCGCAGACCGGTGACAACAGCAATCTCGGCTTCTGGATCGGACTCGGTGCAGTTGCTCTCGGAGGGTTGATTTCCTGCATTATCATGGCGGTAAAACGCAAAAAGGATGATGATGACGAGTGATGAAAAAGGTGTATATCTGTTCTCCCCTCGGCGGCAATATTGCAAAAAATCTGCAAAAAGCCAAAGAATACACCAAGTTCGCTCTGCTGTGCGGCACGGCTCCGGTCGTGCCGCATTTCTATGCTCTATGCCTTAACGATGCGATTCCTAAAGAGCGCGAGATCGGCATGGCGGCGGGGCTGTCACTTTTGTGGTTCTGCGATGAAATGTGGATTTTCGGGGACGAAATAACCGAGGGCATGGCCGCCGAGATTCAGTTCTGTAAAAACCTAAATGTGAAAACCCGTAAAATACGGGAATCCGAAATCAAGAAAGTGTTAGGAGGAAAATCCGTATGAATAAGAAAACTATGAGAATTCTGCTCTGCGTTGCAATTATGGCAGTTATGGTATCCGCCTTCTCGATTACCGCATTTGCCGCGGGAGATGTTGCGGGAGCCATCGAGCAAACCTGGCAGACCGCGCAGTCGCAGATCAAGACGGTAGTCAACAATGTTGTGTTTCCCGTGGTGGACATGATCCTTGCCATCCTGTTTTTTGTCAAGCTCGGTACAGCGTATTTTGATTACCGCAAGCACGGTCAGTTTGAATTTACCGCGCCGTGTATTCTGTTTGCCTGCCTTATTTTTACCCTCACCGCACCGCTGTATATCTGGTCGATCCTGTAAGGACGGTGCGTTATGAATTTCTATGAAAAGGAAATGCGCACGATGTTCGGCGATACCGACATCATCCATGACGCGAAGTTCTGCGGCAAGACAATGCTCGGAAAGCTGGATGATGAGCTGAGGGTAAAACTGCAACTCATTTCCACCTTTATCTCCGGTCAGTATAACGCTGTACAGGCAACTATCATTAACCGAACGGACGGTGTGGTGGATAAACAGACCTTCAAGTTTGCGGACATTATTGGGAAGCAGAAAAGAAATAATCCCGATGAAATTGAGCCGCACATTTGGGAGTATAACGGAAAACCCGAATGGTATATCCCTGTCACCGCTGCTCAAAAAGCACAGATCGCCGATACCGTCCTCGGATATGTGGAGATATTTCAGGATGAGAGTATGGAAATTGGTAGTATGAATATGTAAATAAGTCAAAACGGAACGGAGGTGATGACCTATCTTTGACTGGTTAGGAGATATTTTTTCCGGTATTGGCGATGCCATCGGCAGCGTGTTTGATACACTCGGGCAGCAGATATCCAACGCCATTTGGAACACCATGCTCCAGTGGTTTTATGAAACCATATACGGAGCTGTTGCAGACTTCTTCACCATGATGGGAAACATGGGTGCGGATATCTTTGAGCTTGACTGGATCAAAGCAACGATTACGCTTTTTACACTGTTCGGATGGTCGCTCTTTGTTGCCGGAGTTGTTGTAGCCATATTTGATGTGGCTATCGAATACCAATGCGGTCGGGCAAATATTAAAACCACCGCAATCAATATCCTCAAAGGCTTTTTTGCCTGTTCTCTGATTGGAATTGTTCCTGTAGAACTGTATAAGTTTTGCATCAGCCTGCAAAACACCTTCTCTCATGATCTCGCACGCATCTTCGCAGGCGGCAGAACCCTTGACCTTGCGGGAGAAAGCACCTCGGTGCTGCAGGGCAGCTTTGCAGTGTCAAACAACATTCAAATCAATCTGTTTAACATCCTCGCTATGATTGCCTTTGCTTACTGTGTGATCAAGATATTCTTCGCCAACATCAAAAGAGGCGGTATTCTGCTCATTCAGATGGCGGTGGGCGCATTGTATATGTTCAGCGTACCGAGAGGGTATCAGGATGGATTTAATCAGTGGTGCAAACAGGTGGCGGCTATTTGTTTAACGGCGTTTATGCAGACCACTCTGCTGTATCTCGGACTGCTGACCTTCCCCGGCAATATGC
>JBJEIR010000072.1:0-16360 GCA_051877215.1 Acutalibacteraceae bacterium
GAACCGGCAGTCGGGCTGTCGCCCTGCAACGGTGAAAAAGTGAAAAGCCGCCGCATAATCAAGTTTTCGGCATATTGTGTTCGGCTATCCTCGCCTTAACCGCTTCTTTGTTGTCGGCTTTGTGATTTTTTGTGCTTTCGTTTTTTACTCCGGACGGCGTTTTTGTGTGCGGCGCTGTCCGGAGTGTTTTTATCCGCCGCTTCGAAAGCGCCCGCCTTTCGACCCGACAATTTGTCGCAAGGCGGCAAATGATTTACCAAGCGGGATGCTGTCGTCGCATTTTGTTATATAAAATCATATTTAAAACCATATAAAACCATATATTATATGAATTTTCTAAAAAAGTTCGGTCAAGGCGGTTGCAAAGAGAGGCAAGATATTGTAAAATAAAGAAAAAAGACACGAAGGCGGAGTATGCTCCTGTCCGATTGTCGGCCGTATGACAGCTGCATACGGCAACCTTTCATTCGGAGGCAGAAACATGGCGACAACACTTGACACACGATATGTAAACGGCTTTGTGCGCGAGCATGAGCTCGGCGCAATGCAGACGGCTGTTACGGCGGCGCATGAAACGCTGCACAGCGCAAGCGGTCTCGGCAATGATTTTCTCGGCTGGCTGACGCTGCCGACCGATTATGACAAGGAGGAGTTTTCGCGTATTCAGGCGGCGGCTCGGCGCATCCAACAGGATACGGATATCTTTATTGCCATCGGAATCGGCGGCTCGTATCTCGGCGCGCGCGCGGCCATTGAATTTTTGAAATCCCCGCTTTATAACAACAAGCAAAAGGACACCCCCGATATTTATTTTGCGGGCAACAGCATCAGCTCGTCGGCTCTGAATGAGCTGCTCGCGCTGTGCGAGGGAAAGCGCGTGTCCATCAATGTGATTTCCAAGTCCGGCACGACGACCGAACCGGCCATTGCGTTTCGGGTCTTGCGGGCGTATCTGGAAAAAACCGTCGGCGCCGAGGAGGCCAAAAAACGGATTTATGTGACGACTGACCGCTCCCGCGGTACGCTCAAGGCTCTTGCCGACCGCGAGGGCTATGAGACCTTTGTGGTGCCGGACGATGTGGGCGGCCGTTTCTCGGTGCTTACGGCGGTCGGCCTGCTTCCGATTGCGGTGGCGGGGTGCGACATCGAAGCGCTGATGGCGGGCGCACGGGAAGCGCAAACGGCGCTTGCCGACCCCGATTTGACAAAGAACGATTGTTATCGCTATGCCGCGATGCGCAATATCCTGCTTCGTAAGGGGCGCGCGGTGGAGCTGATGGTCAGCTATGAGCCTTGCTGGCAGCTGATGTCCGAATGGTGGAAGCAGCTGTACGGTGAAAGCGAGGGCAAGGACGGCAAAGGTCTTTTCCCGGCGTCGGCGGTCTTCTCCACCGACCTCCATTCTCTCGGTCAGTTTGTGCAGGACGGCAGCAATATTTTGTTTGAGACGGCCGTTTTGATTGACAAAGCGCCTTCCGAGCTGGTCATTGAGGAGGATCCCGAAAATGTGGATGGCCTCAACTTCCTGACCGGCAAACCGATGAGCTTTGTCAATGAGAAGGCGTTTGAGGGCACGGTGCTGGCGCATGCGGACGGCGGTACGCCGACGCTCGTGCTGCATATGCCCGCCGCAGACGAACGCTCGCTGGGCTATATGATTTATTTCTTTGAAAAGGCGTGCGCGGTTTCCGGCTATTTGCTGGGGGTCAACCCGTTTGACCAGCCCGGCGTGGAAAGCTATAAAAAGAATATGTTTGCATTGCTCGGAAAACCGGGCTATGAGGCGCAAAAGCAAGCGCTGGAGGAGCGTCTCGGGCGCTGACAAAAAATCGGCGCGACGGACAGTGGTGAGAACCGCCTGCCGGCGGTGTTGAATATACAAAGGAGGACGAACGAATGATTACATTGATCGTTGGCAACAAGGGATCGGGGAAGACCAAACGCCTGTTGGATATGTGTGCGGCGGCGACCGCTGCTTCCAAAGGCAGTGTGATTTTTATCGAAAAGGACAGCACGCTCACCTTCGGGCTGAGCCATAAAACGCGCCTGGCGGTAGCGGAGGAATACGGCATTGACGGATTCGAGGCTCTGTACGGCTTTATCGCCGGCATGTGCGCGGGAAACTATGATATCACCGATATTTTCGTCGATTCAACGCTGAAAATCGGCGGCCGCGATATGGAAGCGCTGGCCGAATTTGTGGAGAAGCTGAATGTGCTGGGCGAAAAATCGAGCATCAATGTCGTGATGTCCGTTTCGGCGGATAAGACGGAAGTGCCCGAAAGACTCAAAGGCATCGCGGAACAGATCTGATCCGCTTTTGCAGTATGCGCCGGGCAAGACCCTGTGCAGCACACGGTCAACCGCATAAACAAGGGACGCCGCCGCGGCTGTCGGAAAACGATGCGGCGGTGTTCTTCTTTGATAAAAGGCCAATCGGCTTTTGAGTGGGCGTGCGGGCGGTTGTCTGTTTCTGACGCATCGCGCGGAGCCTCTGCTCAACCGGCCGCTTTGACCCCGCATGGGATGCAGGCGATACGACGGAGATTTCAAAACAGGCGATACGATAAAAATTCCGAAAATGTATTGACAAACGCCCTTTAGACGGATATAATATTCTGCGTGACACTTTGAGGTGGACTATGGTTTTGCAGTTAAAACCGCTGCTTGCGGGAGATATCGAGCGATTGCCCATTGATGCACAGCTTGACTTATCGTCCTTTGAATTTCACGGCGCTCACCCGCTTAGGGAGCCTGTGACCGTTCGGGGCGAGATCGTTTTAAGAGCGGATATGCTTTGGATGAGCGCTGAAGCGTCGTATGTTTATGAAGGCGTTTGCGATCGCTGCCTGACCCCTGTCCGCCGCGAGATGACCACCAAAATGGAGCATATTTTGGTCTCGTCTCTCAACGGGGAAGAAACGGACGAGTTGGTGCTGGTCGAAAATGACGAGCTGCCGCTTGAGCCGTTGACGGAAACCGATATTTATTTGGAGCTTCCGCCCAAAATTCTCTGTAAAAGCGACTGCCGCGGCTTGTGTCAGCACTGCGGCAAAAACCTCAATGACGGCCTCTGCGGCTGTCGGCAAAAGACGGTTGATCCGCGCCTTTCGGCGCTTGCCGCTTTGCTTGATGACGATTCCGCAGAGTGAATCCTTGAATTATCATAGTTAAGGAGGTGCTGACATGGCGGTACCGAAGAGAAAGCATTCCAAGGCTCGTCGCGACAAGCGCCGCAACAATGTGTGGAAGATGGACGCGCCGGCGCTGATGAAGTGCCCGCAGTGCGGAGAGTATAAGCGCCCGCACCGTCTGTGCGGCCATTGTGGCTATTACAACGGCAAACAGATTGTGAAGGTAGCGGATTGATTGCCTTTGCACACCTGTGCTGTATGTTGAAAGCCCGTCTGTAACGGATACAGATGATGACAGAGCTGTAGCAAAATGGTTATTGGCAGGATCGCCGGCCCTTGATTGCCACGGCGCGGGAAAAAGCCGCGTTGTCGGCGTCGGTTGGGAGGGAGCGGTTCTGCTTTGCCATTTTTCGGCAGCTCTGTTTTGCATTCTGTCGGACGGCTTTTTGTGCTGGATTGGTGAATTTCGGCGCTTGAGCGCTTGATTTTTGAAAAAGGAGGGTTAAGAATGGCGGTGACGGTATCCGGGGTGCAGGAAGGAAGCCGCGCGGCGCGCAAGGGAATCAAGGCGGGCGATGTGCTGCTGTGCATCAACGGTCATGAGATCGGCGATGTGCTGGATTACCGCTTCTTTATCCTCGACGATCGCTTGCAGATAACCCTTCAAAGCGGCAAAAAGCGCCGTGTCGTGACGATGGACGGCGGAGAGACCGGCATGGAGTTTGACACCTATCTGATGGATCGGCAGCATACCTGCCGCAATCGGTGTGTCTTTTGCTTTATCGATCAGATGCCGCCGGGAATGCGGGACAGTCTGTATTTTAAGGATGACGACAGCCGACTTTCCTTTTTGTTCGGCAATTATATCACGCTGACCAACCTTTCGGAGCGGGAGGTGCAGCGCATGATCGACATGCATATCAGCCCTGTGAATGTGTCGGTGCATACCACCAACCCCGCGCTGCGCGTAAAGATGATGGGCAACCGCTTTGCCGGAGAATCGCTTTCGCTTTTGACGCGCTTTGCCGACGCGGGGCTGTCGCTGAATTGTCAGCTGGTGCTGTGTCCCGGCTGGAACGACGGGGAAGAGCTGACCCGTTCGCTGACCGATTTGAGCCGCTTGCTTCCGTCGCTGTCCAGCGTTGCCGCCGTGCCCGTCGGATTGACAAAGTACCGCGAGGGGCTGACGCCGCTGCGCCTTTTCACAAAGGAAGAGGCGGCGGCGGTGATCGATGAAATGGAGCGGTTTGGCGATCGCCTGCTTCAGCAGACGGGAGAACGGATCGTGTATCCGTCGGACGAATTTTACTTGATTGCACAGCGCCCGCTTCCGCCGCCCGCCTTTTACGGCGACTATCCGCAGCTTGAAAACGGGGTCGGCGTATTGGCGCTGCTGCAGGAGCAATTTCTCGACGCGCTCGACCGATGGGACTTTAAGCCGGTCGGCGGGCGGACATGCATCGCGACGGGAACCGCCGCTGCGCCGTTTTTGCGCAAACTGGTTGACGAAGCTCAAAAAATGTGGCATACTCTCCATGCAGAGGTCTTTGCCGTGCGCAATGAGTTTTTCGGCGAGACCATCACCGTGTCGGGACTTATTACGGGGCGCGATCTGATCGCGCAGCTCAAAGGCGGGGCGTTTGACCGCCTGCTGATTTCGGACAGCATGCTGCGCTATGAACAAGATTGCTTTTTGGACGATGTGACGCTCGAACAGGTGTCGGCGGCTCTCGGTGTGCCGATTATTCCCGTCCCGCAGGACGGAGCGGCACTGCTGACCGCCTTGATGGGGTATCCCCTGCCCTGAGCTTTCGAATCCTTTTTACTTCTTTGAATATATATCGTGATAGGAGGTCGGCCCTTATGGCAAGACCGGTTGTAGCGGTTGTCGGCCGCCCCAATGTGGGAAAATCCACGCTGTTTAATAAGCTGATCGGCCAACGCCTTTCCATTGTGAAGGATACGCCCGGTGTGACGCGCGACCGCATTTTTGCTCCCTGCGAGTGGAACGGGCGCACCTTTATGCTGGCGGATACGGGCGGTATTGAGCCGCACAGCGACGATGTCATCCTTTCGCAAATGAGACGGCAGGCGCAGCTTGCCATCGAGCAGGCGGATGTCATTGTTCTCGTGACGGATCTGCTCGCGGGCGTTACGGCGAATGACCAGGATGTTGCCGTGATGCTGCAAAAATGCGGCAAGCCGGTGATACTGTGCGTCAACAAATGCGATGGGGTGGGTCAGGTGCCGCCCGATTTCTATGAATTTTATAATTTGGGGCTTGGGGATCCCATTCCCGTTTCTGCTGCCCACGGTCACGGTACGGGCGACCTGCTCGATGCGGCGGTATCCCATCTGCCGCCGGATAACGATGAGCCGGAGGACAGCGACATCATCAAGGTGGCGGTGATCGGTCGGCCGAACGCGGGAAAATCCTCTTTGATCAACAAGGTGGCGGGCTTTGAACGCGCCATTGTATCGGATATTGCGGGCACGACCAGAGATGCGATTGATACCGAGGTCACCAATGCGCACGGACACTTTTTGTTTATCGACACGGCGGGCCTTCGCCGCAAAAGCCGCGTCAATGACGCGGTGGAAAAGTACAGCGTGCTGCGCGCCCGCATGGCGGTGGAGCGCGCGGATGTGTGTGTGATTATGATCGATGCGACCGAGGGCTTTACCGAGCAGGACAGCAAGGTCGCGGGCATCGCGCATGAGCAGGGAAAGGCCTGCATCATTGCGGTGAATAAATGGGATGCGGTGGAAAAGGACGATAAGACCATGAGCCGCATGCGCGCACAGCTTCAAAGCGACTTCAGCTTTATGTCGTATGCGCCGTTTGTGTTCATCAGCGCCAAAACGGGGCAGCGGCTTGACCGCCTGTATGAGCTGATCACCTATGTCTACGGGCAGAGCATGACCCGCATTGCCACGGGTATGCTCAACGATGTGTTGGCGGCGGCGACCGCCCGCGTGCAGCCGCCGACTGACAAGGGGCGGCGCCTGCGCATCTATTATATGACGCAGGCCTCCGTTGCACCGCCCACCTTTGTGTGCTTTGTCAACCGCGCCGATTTGTTTCATTTTTCGTATCAGCGGTATTTGGAAAATCAGATTCGGGAGACATTCGGCCTCGAGGGGACGCCCGTGCGCTTTGTTGTGCGCGAGCGCGGCGAGCAGTGAAGCTGTTCGCCCTATCAAAAGAACGTGTACGGTTGCTTTAAAAATCAGGATAACAGGAATGAGGCACAGGGAAAATGGAGTTTGTATTGACGTTTTTGCAGCTGGCATGGCTGCCGCTTTTGCTGACGATGGTGCTGTCTTATCTGCTCGGCAGCTTTAATTTTGCCATCATTGTCACAAAGCTGTTTTCGCATGACGACATCCGTGAAAAGGGAAGCGGCAACGCGGGAGCGACCAATGTGCTTCGCTCGCAGGGCAAGCTGCCCGCACTGCTGACAACGCTCGGGGACATCGCCAAAAGCTTTGCGGCTGTTCTTTTGTCGGAGTATGTGATTTTCCCGCTGTTCGGGTGTGCCGCTTACGGGCGCTACGGCGCGTATTTGGCGGGGCTTTTGTGCATTATCGGGCATCTCTATCCGCTGTATTTCGGCTTTCGCGGCGGAAAAGGCGTGCTTGCAACGCTCGGCATGATGCTGGTGCTCGACTGGAAGGTCGCGCTCATCAGCCTCGGGGTGTTTATCATTTTGGTGCTGATTTTCCGCATGGTGTCGCTCGGCTCGGTTTTTGCGGCGCTGACCATGGCGATCACCACCTTTATCAAGCTGAAATTCTTTGACGGCGTGACGGGGGGCGAACTCGGCTTCTGCACGGCGGTGGCGGTGTTCATCGCGGCGCTGCTTATCATGAAGCATACGGACAATATCAAGCGGATTCTAAACGGTACCGAACGCAAGCTCGGCGAAAAGAAAGCATAAAAAGCGCAAACGATAGGCGCTACTTCGGTTTTCGGGAGGGAAAGCGATATGGCAACGATTGCGGTGATGGGAGCCGGCGGCTGGGGAACAGCGCTGGCGGTCATGGCACAGCGGCAGCAGCACACGGTGCGGCTGTGGTCGCCTTTTGAAGCGGAGGTTTCGGACATTCGCCGCTTTGACGAGCATCGCAAATTGCTGCCGGGCGTGCCGGTGCCGCCGTCTGTTGAAGTGACGACAGACATCACCTGCGCGGCGGATGCCGATCTCATTATATCCGCCGTGCCCTCCTTTGCGGTAAAAGAAACGGCGCAAAAGCTGAAGTCCATTGTGCCAAACGGCGCGCTGGTTGTCAATGTCAGCAAGGGACTGGAAAAAAAGACCTACCGCCGTTTTACCGAGCTGATCGAGGAAACCTTGCCGACGGTGCGGGCGGTCGCCTTGTCGGGGCCGTCTCATGCGGAGGAGGTCGCCCGCGGCGTGCCCACATCCGTGGTCAGCGCCTGTCGGGATATCGCTGCCGCCGAGAAGGTGCAGGAGCTTTTGATGAACCCGCGTTTTCGGATTTATGTGACGGACGATGTGATCGGCGCGGAGCTCGGCGGCGCGCTCAAAAATGTGATTGCACTGGCGGCGGGAATCTGCGACGGGTTGCGTATGGGCGACAACGCCAAGGCGGCGCTGATGACCAGAGGTCTTGCCGAGATCGCGCGTCTCGGCGCGGCGCTCGGCGCGAGAGCCGAAACCTTTGCGGGACTTTCCGGAATGGGCGATCTGATTGTGACCTGCGGCAGTATGCATTCGCGCAACCGCCGCGCGGGCATGCTCATCGGCAGCGGAAAATCTCCTGAGGAAGCGGTAAAAGAGGTCGGCACGGTCGAGGGGTACTTTGCGGCGGAAGCGGCGTATGAGCTTGCACAACGCGCCGGAGTGGATATGCCGATCACCGAGCAGTGTTACCGCATCTGCTACGACGGCGTGTCGCCGGAGGAGGCGCTGCGCGCGCTGATTCTGCGTCCGAAGCGCCATGAAAGCGAGCCGCAGTGGCTCCTGTAAAACAATCTTCAAAAAGCGGCTGCCTTGTTTTTGAAAAAAGCAGCCGCTTTTGCTTTCCTGTAAATTTTTGTTTGTCAGCAAATTTTGTTTGTCAGCAAATTTTGCTTGTCAGCAAAAGGCCAAACCGGCTCCGAAAGTCAAGTACGGCGGCCGCATCTGATAAGATGCCGTTTGATCGGCGGCACTGTCATAAGAGCAGATAAAAAAATTTTTAAAAAATGAACGGATATGCGTTTTTCAATCGTATTTAAGATAAGAGCGGCTTGCTTAGCAGCCTGCTTATGAAACATACGGAGGGAAAGACGATGAAAAAGGTATGGATGATCGGTTTGACGGCGGCGCTGGTGCTGGCGATGGGAACCACAAGCGTGTTGGCAGCCGGAGCGGGTCGCGGCAAGCAAGGAGCGGAAAACGGCAGCTGCGGCTATGCTCAAAGCGGCGCTTGCTACACGGATGAAGACGGCGACGGTATCTGTGATAACCGCGACGCCCAAACGGGCGTGGGAGCGGGAAACGGCAAGCAAGGAGCGGGAAACGGCAACCAAAGCGGCATCTGCTTACGAGACGGTACGGGAGCGGGAAATGGCGCTTCTTATAAGGACGAAGACGGCGACGGTATCTGTGATAACCGCGACGCCCAAACGGGCGCAAATGCGGCATATGGCAAGCAGGGAGCGGGAAACGGCACTTCTTATAAGGATGAAGACGGCGACGGCATCTGCGACAACCGCGATGCCCAAACGGGCGCAGGCTGCGGTGCTCGTCCGCAGGACGGTACGGGGTGCCAAAACGGGACCGGCAAAGGACGCGGCAGCCGATAAGTCGTTTAATAGGTGGGGAATGTCATGCGAAGCGAGCAAGAAGTCAACAGAGCGATCGAACGGTATGCGGATACCGTTCGGCGCATTTGTATGATCCATTTAAAAAACAGCGCCGATACGGAGCATATATTCCAGACGGTGTTTTTAAAATATCTTCTTCATTCTGCGCCCTTTGAGAGCGAAGAGCATGAAAAGGCATGGCTTATTCGCGTGACCATCAATGCGTGCAAGGATTTACTCAAAAGCTTTTTCCGCAATCACACGGTATCGCTGGATGAGGTGACAGAGCAGCCGATGCCGCTTGCACCGGATCACAGAGAGGTTTTGGAGGCGGTCCTGTCCCTTTCGCCGAAATACAGAGATGTCGTATATTTGTATTATTACGAGGACTATACCGCCGAACAAATCGGACGGATACTCGGCAAAAATGTCAATACAATTTATACGCGGCTGACCCGTTCAAAACAACTGCTCAAGGACAAGCTCGGAGGTGACAGCGATGCATGACAGAATAAAAGAGGCGTTTGATCAGATCGGGGCGCAAGAGGAGCTGAAAACCAAAACAAAGGCCTTCGTTTCTCAAAAAGCACGCGGGCAGGCGACCCGCAAAACACCGCCGCGCCGAATGCTCGTCTCGGCTATGGCGTGTTTGCTGTTCGTGTTTATCGGATGCGGTGTTCACTGGGTCTATTTCACCCCCACAGCCGCCATCAGCATTGATGCGGGTTCGTCGGTCGAGCTGGCGGTGAATCGTTTTGATCAGGTGATTTCGGTCGAAGGATACAACGATGACGGACGGGAACTGGCCGCCGTTTTGAAGGTACAGTATATGAACTGTGAAGAAGCGGTCAAAACGATATTGGAAAATGAAAATACGGCGGCGCCGCTGTCCGAAGATGAGGAAGTCACCATTGCCGTTTTCGGCAGCGATGAAGAACAGTGCGAGAAAATCCTGTCCGGTATCCGCTCTTGTGCGGCCGGGCAAAACAATACGCAGTGTTACGCCGCGGCTTCCTCCGAAATGGAAGAGGCGCATGATATGGGTCTTTCTTACGGAAGATACCAAGCGTTTTTACAATTGCAGGCGCTCGGAAGTGATATTCAGCCTGAGGAATTGCAGACGATGACCATGCGGGAAATACGCGGCTTGATTGAAAATTGTAAACAAAGCGTAGAACAGAATCAGACCCAAATACAGCCCCAGAGCCAAGGACAAGGTCAAGGACAAGGCCAAGGGCAAGGGCAAGGACAGGGACAAGGTCAGGGACAAGGTCAAGGACAAGGCCAAGGGCAAGGTCAGGGTCAAGGGCAAGGTCAGGGTCAAGGGCAAGGTCAGGGTCAAGGGCAAGGTCAGGGTCAAGGGCAAGGTCAAGGTCAAGGGCAAGGTCAAAACAAAACAACAACGCAAAAATGATCGGCCGCCGCTTATAATAAAGCGCAAAGCGCGCCGGCAAAGCCGTTGCCGCTTTGATTTTGACAAACCTGTTTGTGCCTTTTGCGGCAGACGACTTTACAAAAAAACAAAATGAACCGGTAGAATCGCGCGGGGAGCGTCGGCCCTTTTGGGTCGGCGTTTCCCGCTTGCCTGTATACGCGTAAAACAAGCCGCCGTGTCAAAACAAGCATGGATTGTTTTTGTCTCAGGGTGTATTATAATATGAAAACAGATACGGTATACGGTTTTATCTTATTTGCAACTGCGATAAGCAATCGTATCGATCTGTTCGGCACAGATGTCAGCTTTTCGGATAAAGGCGCCGAAAGGTCGTTGGAAAAACACAAAAATCAAAGGAGTACATCATTATGGAATACGAAAATGCGTTAAACTTTTTACTGTACAGTTATTTTGGAATTGACGGCGGAATCAAAACCATACAGGATGAAAACAGCAGGGAGACAATAACAAAACTTTGCGCACAACGAGCGTACTTGGATCTGGCAAGAACGATCAAATATGCGTATTCGGTTTCGTATATTGATAGTCATAAAAGTGATAACGGTGTAGCGCATTTTTTGGATGAACGAAAGACGAGGATCGAAAATATCTGTGACAATATACTGAAATCCACCCGAGAAAGAGAATGCTCAGACAGTAGTTTCAATGAATGGCATGAACAGAAATGTACGGACATAATGAACATAATGAACGCAACACATCATAATGATCACAAACTTTTAAAGGAAGGGTGTTATTTTTCAATCGGTCAAACACAGAAATGGGTTAATATGACATTAAAGTATGTATGGCTTCTTGATATGCTCCCCAAAGGATTGACGGAACGTTCTCTTCATGCTCCTATCGACAGCTATATTTTGCATAGTTTAAAAGAGCATACCGTTGACGGTGTAACAGGCTCGGGAGAAACCTATTCCTACCAAAATAAAACTTGGAGCGCATTGGATGATTATGATACATACATGGAGCTTCAAAAGGCAATTAAGGAAATTGCAGAACAAAATCAAATGACCCCTATTGCATGGGAAGAAGCTGCTTGGATCAAAGCTGCTGAAAAGAGAAAAAACAGTCGGAATAATAAGGCGGAGAGATACGCGATAGCTGTACAAAGCGGCGGCAGGCTGTAACAGCCCGCCGCTTTCTTACAAATCCTGTCTTGCTTTGTTTTCCAAATTGATAAACGGCTGAGGACACAATAGGCTATGCGCAGCTTTATTTTGCAATATGCCTTTCAGTGTATACTTGACAAATCGGATAAAACGGATTATACTATAGTTGAGCATATGCTCAACTATAAAAAGAAAAGGGGGGAGCAGGATGGAGCGCGAACCGATTTGTGATTGTGAGGTCATCCATGAGGAGGCGGTGTGCGAGGTGCGCGATCAGCTTGCTTCAAAAGATTTTTATATTTCGCTTGCCTCTTTGTTTAAGCTGTTCGGGGATGGGACGCGGGTGCAAATACTGCACGCGTTGGAGCAGCGGGAAATGTGCGTTTGTGATCTGGCGGCGCTGCTGGGACTGACCAAATCTGCGGTATCGCATCAGCTCAAGGCGCTGCGCCTTGCGAATCTTGTCAAATTTCGCAGAGAAGCGCAAATCGTTTATTATTCCTTGGCAGATTCCCATGTCAAGGAGATTCTTGATAAAGGCTTTGAGCATTTGCTCGAGTAAACGGGCGATCGGCGGATCGTTTTCGGTGGATTTGGGCGTTCACTTTGTAAAAACGCTCTGAAATTCGAAAAAATTTGAGTCAAAAAGAAAGGGAACAAAGCGAAGTAACGCACAAAAACGGGTATTTTTACTCTATTTGTTGAACAGTTGCTCAATTGATGATATATAAAAGAGGAAAATAGAAAATCTGACGGGAATCAACGTCTGTCGATACGGGCGGCACGGTTACAAATTCTATATACGATGCGGGGGAAATCGGGATGAAGCAGACATGGATATTAAAAGGGCTTGACTGCCCTCATTGTTCTTCGGAAATCGAGCGCGAGGTCGCGGGGCTTGAGGGGGTGCTCTCTTCAAGTGTCAATTTGGTCAAGCAAACGCTTACGGTAGAAGCAGACGGGGTAGAGGCAGACGCTCTTGAGAAACAGGTGAAAACGGTTGTCCGCAAGCATGAGCCGGATGTGGCGGTTTTGCCGTTTTCAAAAGAAAAAGCAGACGCTTTTAAAGGAAAAGAGGAGGCAGACGAGCATCAGAAACGGTCAAATCGGCTCAGACTGATGCGGTTGATCGTCGGCGCGGCCGTCTACGCTGTCGGATTCGGCCTGACATTGGCCGACTTCAGACCGGAGTGGCTGTCGCTTTGCGTGCTGATTCTTGCCTATATCATACTGGGGGCGGATGTGGTTTGGCGCGCGGTCTACAATATTTTCCGCGGCAAACTCTTTGATGAGAATTTTTTGATGGCGCTTTCGACCGTGGGCGCGTTTGTCGTCGGCGAATATCCCGAAGCGGTTGCGGTCATGCTGTTTTATCAGGTGGGAGAATTTTTTCAGGATCTCGCCGTCAAGCGCTCCCGCCGCTCCATTTCCTCTCTCATGGACATTCGGCCGGATGCGGCGGTCGTGCAGCGCGGCGGAGAGCTGATGACCGTGTCGCCGGAAACGGTGGCGATCGGGGAGCACATTGTGGTCAGAGCGGGAGAAAGAATCCCGCTTGACGGTATCGTGCGGGAAGGCAGCGCCATGCTGGACACGCGCGCGCTGACGGGCGAGTCCGTGCCGCGGGAGATCGGCGTCGGCGACACGGTGCTGTCCGGCTGCGTCAATCAAAGCGGTCTGCTCCATATCGAGGTGACAAAGGCGTTCGGCGATTCCACCGCTTCCAAAATCATTGACATGGTGGAGCATGCGTCGAGCCGCAAAGCGCCGAGCGAGAATTTTATCACCTCGTTTGCACGCGTTTATACCCCGGTGGTTGTGCTGGCCGCCTTGCTTCTCTCGCTTGTGCCGCCGCTTTTTGTGGGCGAATGGGCACAGTGGATTCGCCGCGGCTTCGTTTTTCTTGTCATTTCCTGCCCGTGTGCGCTGGTGATTTCGGTTCCGCTGACCTTTTTCGGCGGCATCGGCGCGGCGTCAAAACGCGGCGTGCTGGTCAAAGGCGGAAATTATCTGGAGGCGCTCGGCAATGTGCAGACGGTGGTGTTTGATAAGACCGGAACACTGACAAAGGGCGTTTTTGAGGTGGGGGAGATTGTCCCTGCGGACGGATTTACCGAAGAGGAGGTCTTGCGCTTTGCCGCACAGGCGGAAAGCCTGTCCAATCATCCGATCGCCCGATCGGTGATGACCGCTTACGGAAAAACGGTCGATGACAGCTTGCTTGCCGACTATGAAGAGGTGGCGGGAAACGGCGTTCGTGTCCGCTTTGACGGACGGCTTTTGCTGGCGGGAAATGAAAAGCTCATGACACGCGAGGCGATCGCCTTTGTACCGCATCCGGGAATCGGCACAAAGGTGTATGTGGCGGCAGACGGAGTCTATGTCGGCTGTCTGCTGATTGCCGATGAGATAAAGGAGGACAGCCGCCGCGCCGTCGACGGGCTGCGCGCGCTCGGCGTCAAAAAGAGCGTGATGCTTACGGGGGACACCGAATCCATTGCGGCGGGAGTTGCGAAGGAGCTCGGCCTTGATGCCTATCGGGCGGAATTGCTGCCCGATCAAAAGGTCGGACAGGTGGAGGCGCTGGAACGCGAGATCGGCAAAAAAGGCAAGCTCATGTTTGTCGGCGACGGGATCAACGACGCGCCGGTGCTCGCCCGTGCGGATATCGGGGTGGCGATGGGCGGCATTGGCTCCGACGCGGCGATTGAAGCGGCGGATGTGGTGCTGATGACGGATGAGCCGTCCAAGCTGATCGATGCGGTTGCGGTGGCGCGCGCCACCGCACGCATCGTGCGGCAGAACATTGTATTCTCTCTCGGTGTCAAAGGCGTGTTCCTGGTTCTCGGCGCATTCGGCATCGCGGGCATGTGGGAAGCGGTGTTCGGCGATGTCGGTGTGATGGTACTCGCTGTGCTCAACGCCATGCGAATATTGAAAAAATAAGCCGCTTGTTTTTCGATGAATTGAAAAAGCACCCGCAAGGGTGCTTTTTTCTGTTAAAAGGCAGTATCATCGTAAATTTTTGATATAGTATTCCAACAATTTAGCGCACATAATAAGGATTAGGTTTAAATAAGAGCACAATACAATCAATGAACCAGCCGATAGCAAAAAGGCCACCAGTAAACAAATACAAAATACCCATACCGATTTTGCCTTCGTAAAATTTATGAGCACCACAGAATCCCAAGAATACACAAAGAAGGAAGGCTACCCACTTATTTTTTACTCGAATACCAAGCATGGAGGCATTTACATTGGTGTTTGCATTTACATTGGTATTTGTATTATTGTTGGCATTGTTAATAACGATACTGGGTTGCTCATTATGTTTCATTTCTTCCACCTGGCATCCACAGTGCGTACAAATCACAGCTGCGCTAGGAATCTTTGCCCCGCAATGTTTGCAGAATTTCGTGCTCTCTTGCACAACAGTGTTGCATCCTGTTACGGTATTGTTATCCATATTTTTCTTCCTCTCTCAATACTTATTAGCACCCATTTTTACAGATGTGAGCACAATTAAATCTGTAATTGCATCGTTCAAAAACAGGAACTATTCTTCTGCTGATTATATGTGTTTTATTCCTGTTTGTCAACAAAAAACAGAAGTATAATTCCTATATACAGGAATTAGGAGGCGGAAAATGCTGGTTTTTGATTTGCATTCAATAGGCAACAAACTGCTGATCGTTCGCAAGCGTATGGGAATGACACAGGCCGAGGTTGCGGAATCCGCAGGACTGTCCGATCGTACCTATGCAGATATTGAAAGAGGAACAGTCAATATGAGAATAGAAACGATTCTCCGTATCTGCAACACTCTCCATATTACTCCTGACGAAATTCTAACTGAGGAAAGCACTTCTCTATCCATCCAACAAACAGAGTTGTGGGAAAGGCTGAACGCTTGCAATTCAAAAGATAAGGAAACTGCCCTGCAGCTTCTGGCGATATATTTGAAATCACTTGATTAATGTTTATTGGGTAAACAAACACCGGACTGTTTCATTTGCTTTTTTGAGAGCAATTTGGAGTTTTGCAATAAAGTCTGCTTTGCCGTGGGTACAAAAAGAATCCATATTTATAATAGTTCGTGAAGTTTGGTTATGCCTGCGGCATCGTGAAATATTATCTTTTTGGAACAAAGTGAAGTTAAGTGTGCCGCTTTATTGTGCCGCACGGCACACTTAGTTGAAAAGGATGCCACCGCAAAATTCGGATGTGGACTTAAAACCGACAAAGAGCATTTATCTTTGAAATATTCGCCTTGCGGCAAATGGGGCATTACCGCTTTCTTTATTGGCAGTTTCAGGCAAGGCGAAGCCTTGCAAAACACTTCTTACCTATTCACGATTACTTATTACTTCCAAAGCCCCAAAGGCGAATTTAGTGAAGAGTGAAAAAGGAAGAAGTAATAAATAAGCCCCAAAGACGGATGCCTTGGGGAGAAGTGAAATCCTTGCTGGCGCAAGGATGAAATCGACTGACGCCGATGAAATCCACTTTGTGGATGAAATCAAATCCGTCCTTATATCCCGCCGCAAGGCGGATTTCATCACGAAGTGATTTCATCCATCGAAGATGGATTTATCCCGTCCGGCGGACGGATTTAATTGAAAAAAGCACTTGCCGAAGCAAGTGCTTTTTTCTGGTACGGATGTTCTTAACCAACCTAAATTTCACACTTAAAAGCCGGCTGAAGGCGCACATATTTCTCCGTACATTTGCCGACACTCTGCCTCTTTGATATGATGAAAGCACAAGATTTTAAGGGGGTCAAGAATTTATGGAAAAGTACAAATATGATGAAAACAATGGGCTATGGTATGAGCTGCAAGGT
>JBJEIR010000073.1:0-3835 GCA_051877215.1 Acutalibacteraceae bacterium
ATCAAACACGGGGGCTTCGCCGAAAAGCGTTTTTTGCGGCACAAACGGTATGAAGGCGGCACAAACGGCGCATACTGTTTTTCGGCGGTACATAACATCCGAGCGGGAGGGGTTAGCCTTGGCGATTGCCGCGGTGCGCACGGTCATTATTTATATTGTTCTGATTGCCGCCATGCGCGTCATGGGACGGCGTCAGCTCGGCGAGCTGCAGCCGATTGAGCTGGTGGTAACGCTGCTCATCTCCGACCTTGCCTCTGTGCCGATGCAGGAGAGCGGCATTCCTCTTCTCAGCGGTCTGATTCCCATCTGTGTGCTGGTGGCGATGGAGATTCTGCTGTCCGCATGGATGCTCAAAAGCCCCCGCTTTTCCTGTCTTGTCAGCGGCAACCCGCTGCTGCTCATTCACAACGGCAAGCTCGACCAGGCGGTGCTTAAAAAGCTGCGCCTTTCCATTGAGGATTTGACAGACAGTCTCCGACAGCAAAATGTGTTTGACATAAAAGACATTCAGACCGCCATTGCCGAAACCAACGGCACCATCACGGTCTATCCCGTCGCCGCCAAACGGCCGCTTGTGTATGAGGACCTCGGCCGCCCGCCGGTGAGCAACCACGGCATGCCGCTGGTCGTGCTGGCCGACGGCGAAACCTGCGACTGGGCGATGAAGGCCTGCGGCATCGACGCCGACTGGATCGAACAGATCCTTCAAAAAGAAGGCTATACAGCCGACCGGGTGCTGGTCATGACCAGCAACGAGGAGCGGCGCTATACCATCATACCGAAGGAGATCAAAACATGAAACGAGTTCTTGCCGCAGTGGCTTTGCTGGCGGTCGTTTGTATGCTGAGCGGCGGCGCGCTGTGGCTGCAATCCGTCTCCACAGACCGTCTGCTCACCGCTTGTGACGAGGCCATGGCGGCATGGGAAAGCGGCGACAAAGCGGCCTGCACCGAGCAGGCGCAAAAGCTCGTCGAGCTGTTTGAAAACGAAATGCGCTGGTTCCCCTTTTTTCTGCATCATTCCCATGTCGAATCGCTGCAGCAGCAGGTTCATGCGTTGCCGCTTCTCATCGGCTCGGACGACGAAAGCGCCTTCCCCGCCGAACTGATGCGCATCCGCACACAAGTGCGCCTGCTCATGGAAGATGAATGGGTCACACCCGAAAATATTCTGTGAAGGTCTGTCAAGCGCAATCGTCTTGACATTGTCACGACAGCTGTTTACAATAAAAAGCACAAACAGATACCGTGATATGGAGATGCTTTTTATGACTGCAAACAACCGTGCATCGGACTGGAATGCAGAGCAATACATGGCGTTCGCTCGGGAACGAACACAGCCTGCTGTCGATCTGATCAATCGCATCGGCATTTGTCCGAACAGTATTTTGGATATCGGCTGCGGCCCCGGAAACAGCACCGATATGCTGTTACATAGGTGGAACACCGCCGAAATTGTCGGAATTGATTCCTCAGACAGTATGCTGAAAAAAGCAAGGGACGCTCATCCCGCCGTGAACTTTGTAAAATGTACCGTCCCGGACGAATTGAACCGTTTGAACGGGCCGTTCGATTTGATTTTTTCCAATGCCTGCATCCACTGGATCGCAGGTCATGAAAAGCTGCTGACCGACATGATGCACATCGTATCCGACAACGGCGCACTGGCTGTTCAAATCCCTTTTATTCAAAAAGCGCCGTTTTACCGAATTCTGTATCGCTTAATCGACGACAAATGGCCGACACTCAAAGGCATCCGCCTTTTTCACAATCTGATGCCGGAGGAATATGATAAGCTGCTGAGCAGGATTTCCTCTCATTTTGATATGTGGGAAACCACCTATTATCACAGAGTGAACGGATACGAAGGCGTGCTTGACTGGTATAAGGGCAGCGGACTGAGACCGTACCTCGACCGATTAAACAGGGATGAAAAAAGTGCTTTTTCGGCAGATCTTCTCGCCGCTGTAGAGGAGCAGTATTCTCAGCAGGATGACGGCTGTGTGATCCTGAAAATGCCGAGACTGTTTTTCTGTGCCTACAAATGACTTTTGCTTTTATGCAGACAAAAAATGCAGACAACAAAAAAACATCCCGCCGCGGAGCTTTTCCGCAGCGGGATGTTTCCTATATCACTCTTGAAATGAGACCCTTTTGTCAATCCTTCGGCTCGTACAGCATTTTCAGAAAATCGTCAAAGGTATCGGCAATCTTATAGGTGCAAGGCGCCAATTCCTCAGACTCTTCATGAGCCCAAACACACACTTCCGGTTCTTGTTTGTCTGTACGATAATCCAAACACACAAGATCCCCTGCGAACAAATCCGCGATCGGCATCAGCTGTACACCGTACGCCTCGTCATCGTCGGTCAAACAATCAAAGATTTGCGAAACGATCACCAGTATGTCATAACAGCCGATTTCCAGTTTGTCAAGCAATTCATCGTCAAGCAAGCATAAAAAGCGCTCGACCAAATATTCACGTCCCTCACACATAAACAATTGTGCTTTTGGAACAACTCCGTTATTCTCGCTCAAAAACTGTATGTAGCTGTCCGGAAAACGGATATCCCAATCCTCCTCCGCCTCTGCGATGGTGTCCTTCCTCGGTCCTTTGACGCTGCCTGTTCCCATTAACATCGTGCTGTCTCTCCTTCATCTTTTGGCGGCTGCCCAGTTTCCTGACTTTCGTCCTCCTGTATGAGCAAGAGGTTTCATATATCACTCTTGAAATGAGACCCTTTTGTCAATCCTTCGGCTCGTACAGCATTTTCAGAAAATCGTCAAAGGTATCGGCAATCTTATAGGTGCAAGGCGCCAATTCCTCAGACTCTTCATGAGCCCAAACACACACTTCCGGTTCTTGTTTGTCTGTACGATAATCCAAACACACAAGATCCCCTGCGAACAAATCCGCGATCGGCATCAGCTGTACACCGTACGCCTCGTCATCGTCGGTCAAACAATCAAAGATTTGCGAAACGATCACCAGTATGTCATAACAGCCGATTTCCAGTTTGTCAAGCAATTCATCGTCAAGCAAGCATAAAAAGCGCTCGACCAAATATTCACGTCCCTCACACATAAACAATTGTGCTTTTGGAACAACTCCGTTATTCTCGCTCAAAAACTGTATGTAGCTGTCCGGAAAACGGACACCCCACTCCTTCTCCGCCTCTGCGATGGTGTCCTTACTCGGTCCTTTGACGCTGCCTGTTCCCATTAACATTGTGCTGTCTCTCCTTTCATCTTTTGGCGGCCGCCCAGTTTCCTGACTTTCGTCCTCCTGTATGATAAGTAATACGGTGTAAACCATACGGCACCAATTCCATTCGTCCGGGAATTTCCGAATGGTGCCATGTGTAGCCTTCCGGTCTTACCCCGCCCGGAAGCTGAGCATCCAGCCATTTGAATTGGATGCGATCACTTCTATGCCACAATTCTTTAGGCAATTGAAATATGGTCAATTGACTGTCACTCAACCTATAAATCACACCCGACACTTCAAAATCAGGGGAACCTGTCCCCGGCTTTCTTAAAATTTTTGGCAATTTTCCGGTTTCAATTGCTTTCGCCTTAATTTTTCTTTTTTGCCACATTTTTAAAGCATCCGGTGCAACAATATCTTTCCACCCCCACCTTTTATTTGACAAAACCATACAGGCATAAACCGTTGCAAAATCATCAAGCGTTTCCTCAAAAGAGCGGATTCCCTGCAAATACTCATCAATGTGTTTACGGCAAATATCTGTATAGGAAATGTCAAGATTATTGCCATTTCCTATTATATCAGCCGTTTCTGCCGATGGCAACCCCTCTGCAGACATTTCCGGCGG
>JBJEIR010000074.1:0-3829 GCA_051877215.1 Acutalibacteraceae bacterium
GTCATCCACCGAGACCATGCGGGAATTGCGCTCCTGCAGCTTGGTAAGCTCCGCCGCAACATCCTCGTCTGTGACCTCTTTGACCGTTTTGGGCGCCTTCAGGCCCTTGTACTCTCCCAGGGTGACCTCCGGCTTCACGGTGATGACCGCCTTGAACACAAGGCCGTCCGCCCCGACCGAAACGACATCGAGGTCGATTTTATCCTCGACATATTCGTACTCGGACTCCTTGATGGCTTCATCAAGGGCAGTCGGATAAATGTCATTCATGGCTTCCTCATAAAAAACGCCCGTGCCGTAAAGCTTCTCCACAAGATGACGGGGCGCCTTTCCTTTGCGAAAGCCCGGCACATTCATCTTGCCGATGTTCTTCTTATATGCTTTGCTGACGGCCTGTTCAAACGCTTCGGCGCCAACCTCTACTTCCAGTTCCACACGATTGGCTTCTTTTTTGGTTGCTGCTTTTAAACTCATTTTTGTTCCTCCTAAATGTATACGACCGGATTTTGATATACTAAAAACCGCCCGTCAATTTTTACACGGCGTGTGTACGGCAATGATAAAAAGTATATCATATACCGAATGGTTTTACCAGTATTTTTTTCAAAAAAACGCGCCGAATATCGGTTTTTTTCACGCTTTTTCATCACAGCAAGCGCCGTTCCGTTCTCAGCGCCGCGGCAGATTTCCCTTTTAGGGAATCAAAAGCGGCTGAAAGCCGAGACTGTCACCCGAAATCAGGTGCATGGAAATCCCCCGCACATCACCGACAAAGGCTTTTTTGATGGCTTTGCCGTGAATATGCCCGTAATAGCAGCGGGTGATATGCTGCGCACAAAGAGCTTCCAGCATCTCTTCACAGACGGTGTCCGCAAAAAGAGGCGGATAATGCAAAAACACGATCGGTTCAAGCCCCTTTTCTCTTGCGCTGTCAACAGACATATTCAGCCGTCCGATCTCACGGGTCAGCACCTTTTTGTCCGCATCCGCCTCCGCGTCATAAAACCAGCCGCGCGTTCCGCAAACGGCGCGTCCGTCTCCTATGTCAAAGCAATCATTATGCACAACGGCCAAGGTGGACAAGCCGTTTTCGTCAAAAAAGCGCTCCATTTTTCGGCGGGTCTCCCACCAATAATCGTGGTTGCCTTTTAAAAGCAGCTTTTGCCCCGGCAGCTCCTGCAAAAACCGAAAATCCGGGAGTGCCTGTGCCAGCGTCATCCCCCAGGAGATATCTCCCGGGATGACCACAACATCCTCCGCCCTCACAGTTTTCAGCCAATTTTCCCGCAGGCGGTCGACATAGCCGTTCCAGCCGGGGAAATCATCCATTGGCTTATCCGTTCCGAGAGACAGGTGCAAATCAGCAATCGCGTACAGCGCCACTGCGCATCCTCCCTTTCAGGCGGCCATCATCCCTCAATGCCGAGCATCTCATAAACGACTGTGCGCATCTCGCGTTTATCGCACACACCCGTAAATTTGGGCGTGCGGCCGCGCAGATCGGCGAGCGGCGCGGGAACCGGGGTTTCGGTCAGGCGGTGGAGATGTTCCACCTTCTCAAATTCGTCCAGTCCGGCGGTGTCACAGCCGAGTGCTTCCAACACGCTGGAAGAAAATTTATACGGATTGGCCGTCGAGGCGATCACCGTCGGGGTTTCATCCCCCGTGCGCGCACGATATTCATCGTACACATGAACCGCCACCGCCGTGTGGGTGTCGCAGAGATAGCCTTTTTCTTCAAACAGGCGGCGAATGGTTTCGGCCGTTTGCTTATCGTCGCAGCATCCCGCCGCAAAGCACTCGTCAATAGCCGCCTTGACAGCAGGCGAAACGGTGTATTGTCCCGTCTTTGAGAGGGAGGTCATCAAGCGGCGGATCTCCCCGTCGTCCTTGCCCGACAGCTCATACAGCAGGCGCTCAAGGTTAGACGAAATCAAAATATCCATCGAAGGAGAGCTCGTGGTATAAAAATCGCGGTTGCGGTCATAGGTGCCGCTCTCGATAAAATCGGTCAGCACACGGTTGCGGTTGGAGGCACAAATCAGCGTTTTAATCGGCAGTCCCATGCGCTTGGCATAATAGGCCGCCAAAATATTGCCGAAGTTGCCGGTCGGCACAACGACATTCATCTGTTCGCCGACGGACAAAACGCCGTTTTTGAGCAGATCACAGTAAGCGGATACATAATAGACGATCTGCGGCACAAGGCGACCCCAGTTGATGGAATTGGCGCTGGAGAACATCATGTTATTGTCCGCAAGCGTCTGCTTTGTCTGCGCATCGGTAAAGATGGTTTTCACACCGGTCTGCGCATCGTCAAAGTTGCCGCGAATGGCGCAAACCGACACATTGTCGCCCTTTTGCGTGACCATCTGCAGCTTTTGCATCGGGCTGACGCCGTCCTGCGGATAAAACACCAAAATGCGGGTATGCGCCGCATCGCAGAAGCCCTCCAAAGCCGCTTTGCCGGTATCGCCCGAAGTGGCGACCAAAATGACAATTTCTTTGCCGTCCGCCGTCTTTTCGGCGGAAACGCGCATGAGATGCGGCAGAATTTGCAGCGCCATATCCTTAAACGCGCAGGTCGGGCCGTGCCACAGCTCCAGCAAATAGGCATCTCCCACCTGTTGCAGCGGCGCCACGGCAGGCGAGCGGAACCGCTCGGCCGAATAGGCCGCTTCGGCGCAGTCCGCCACCTCCTGTTCGGAAAAATCCGTCAAATATTTAGAAAGAACATAGGTCGCGCGCTCCACATAGGACTTATCCGTCAAAGAGGCGATCTCCTCAAGCGTCAGCGACGGAAAGGCCTCCGGTACAAAAAGCCCGCCTTCCGCCGAAATTCCCTGTGTAATTGCCTGCGCCGCAGACACGCTCACCCCGTTATCTCTGGTGCTGTGATACTGCATAATGCAAAACCTCCTCCATGATTACGTTCCTATTTTAATACATTCCTCTTTGCTTGTCAAAGCTTTCACAAAAAAAGCATGCGCATTTTCAAAAAAAATTGCCGATAAAAGCAACGGGTCATACCCTTTTTGCAGCAAATAGCGGTAAAACGAAGCCGCAAACACAATGCCGCCCCACTCTGGCGGCAGCTCCGTGCCGTCCAGATCGAACCCCACCGCCACGGTGTTTTCGCCGCCGAGCGACAGAAAATGCGTCAAATGTCTTTCGAGCTGCTCAAAGCTTTGTCCCCCGAGCTGATCGGCGCAAAGCGTGATGCCGACAAGCCCGCCGCTGTCCCGTACCGCGCGAAACTGCTCATCGGTCAGATTGCGCGGATGCTTACAGACAGCCGCCGACACGGAATGCCCCGCAAGAAACGGGCGTCCGTCGGCGATGGCCGCCACCTCCCAAAAGCCGCTTTTGTTCAGATGCGATACATCCGGCAGGATCCCCACGGCATACATTTCCCGTACCGCTTCCCGTCCGAGCGAAGTCAAGCCGCTCGTGTCCGGCGACAGACAGCCGTTTGCCAGCTCGTTTGAACCGTTCCATGTGATATTGAGCGCCGCCACTCCCCGATCTGCCAGCAGCTTTAAACGGCGGACATCTCCGCCGAGCGCCGCTCCCCCTTCCACCGCCAAAATCACGGCGCATCGGCGGTTTGCCAACGCGCGCTCCATGTCGGCTGCGGTATATACAAGCTTCAGACAATCGGGATGGCGCCGTTCCTCTTTTTCGGCAAAATCCAGCACCCGACAAACATGCTCCCATGCGGCATCTCCCCGCACGGTATCGGGTACAAACACCGCCATCACCTGCGCCCACGCATCATACGCTTCAAGTCCGCGCATCAGATCGAGATGGGCTTGATTTGTCAAAAGAG
>JBJEIR010000075.1:0-16254 GCA_051877215.1 Acutalibacteraceae bacterium
CAATGCGCGCTTTTTTTGTGCCGACGCCGCCAAAGCGGCCAAGCAGCTCGAAAACGAGGGGGTCAAGGCGGATGTCGTCGTTCTTGACCCGCCGCGAAAAGGGTGTGATCCGGCGCTGATCGACACGGTTGTCCGCCTTGCTCCGAAGCGCGTGGTGTATGTCTCCTGTGACCCCGCAACACTCGCGCGCGACTGTGCGCTGCTTGTGCAAAAGGGCTATGCGATCGGCAGCGTCACGCCGGTTGATATGTTTCCCCGCACAGCCCATGTGGAGACGGTGGCGCTGCTGTCGAGGCAAGATGACTGAGCATCGAAAAACCGATAATATCCGGCACGTTTATCGCGCCATAGGCGAAAGGGGATACCTGTGAATACGGCAGAACAAGCAATCGACAACGGGAGAGCCTTTGACTGGGGAAGAGTATCCGATACCTATGCCAAATACAGGGATATTTACCCGCAGGATTTTTACCGTAAAATTGTCAACAGAGGCCTTTGCATCAAGGGTCAACGGGTGCTCGATTTGGGTACGGGCACAGGGGTTCTTCCGAGAAATATGTATCCATACGGAGCAAAATGGACAGGGACGGATATTTCGGAAAATCAGATCAGAAAAGCCATAGAGCTGTCAGAGGGAACGGATATTGCGTATATTACCTCTTCCACAGAAGAACTGGATTTTGACGAGCATTCCTTTGATGTGATTACCGCGTGTCAATGCTTTTGGTATTTTGACCATAAGACTGTCGTTGACAAATTTTATCGGTGGCTGAAACCCAACGGACGACTTCTCATTTTATATATGGCTTGGCTTCCGTTTGAAGACCATATTGCGGGGGAAAGTGAAAAGCTTGTTTTGCAATACAATCCGGATTGGAGCGGTGCGGGGGAAACCAAACATCCGATTTTTATCCCGGACTGTTATCATACGCTTTTTCGTATGGTACATCATGAAGAATATACGGTTTCGGTTCCTTTTCATCGTGAAAGCTGGAACGGTAGAATGGAAGCGTGCAGAGGGGTGGGAGCCTCTTTGTCACAGCAGGACATCGCCCGCTTTGAAAAGGAACATATGGCACTGCTCAACCGCATCGCTCCGGAGACATTTGATGTTTTACACTATGTGGCCATGGCGGAGCTGGCTAAAAAATGAGAAAGGATTGACAGCAAAAGGCACACACGATTTTAAACCGATTTTTTCAAGACAGAGAGGGAGAGCCTTCTTTCGTAGGCTTTTAAAAACGGCGTATTGTCGTACTTTTGCAGGGGAAGGGGCGGTCTTGCAGACGGACTGTGAGCAGCTCCAAGTGCATACGCCTTACGGCAACACCATATTACGCGAAACGGATGTGTATGACCATGATCGACATACGGCATTTACGGCCGAGTGAATGGGAAAAGGCACTTCCCCTTGTTTGGGAGGTCTTTACCGCATATGAGGCGGCGCAGTATTCGGAAAAAGGCAAAACGGCGTTTTGGAAGGCAATCCATTCCAAGGAATATCTCGATAAGTTGGATGCGTACGGCGCCTTTGAAGGGAATAAACTCGTCGGCGTTATAGCGACCCGAAATCAAGGCGCTCATATTGCGCTTTTCTTTGTGCGCGGCGAGTGTCACAGACAGGGAATCGGCAAAAGGCTGTTTCAGACGGTGCTGTCACAAACCGCGGCATCCGCTGTTACGGTACATTCCTCCTTGTATGCGGTGGAAATATATGAGAAGCTGGGGTTTGTCCGCTCGGGCGACGAGCGGGAGGAGGACGGCATACGGTATGTTCCGATGAAGCTTTGTGTTGTGCCGCCGCCTATTGATGCATGACGGCGGTTAAAAGCCGACGGGACGATTTCGGGGGAATAGTTCCGCTTGGAATGGGCGACAAAGCGACCGTTTTTCGGCGGACAAGTCATTTTGTGCCCGGCAGCTGCCATTTGGCATCCCAAAAGGTCTGAAAAAGTATCGATTCGACAACCGAATTCGTGTATATTTGAATAAAAAATCCCTTATCATATGGATAAGGGATTTTTTTATTCGGAAAGGAAGTTATACCCTATGGATGTCAAAACCACAGATAGCAATGCGGTGACGACGGTCTATCTGGCAGGGGAGCTGGATCATCACAACGCGGCGCCTTTGCGGGAACAGGTGGACAGCGTGATCCGAAAACGGCACCCGAAGACACTGGTGCTCGATTTTGGCGGAATTTCCTTTATGGACAGCTCGGGAATCGGCTTTGTGATGGGACGCTACAAGCTGATGCAGTCGATCGGCGGGCAGCTTCGGGTCAGCGGCGCGTCGCCGCGCATGGAAAAGGTCATGAGACTGGCGGGGCTGGAACGGCTGCCCATCTGGAAATAAAAAGCCAAGCAGCTTAGCAAAAGAAGCTCCTCTAAGTCTGCACGGCGTTGGTGCCCAAGCGGGCAGGGGACAATTGACAGATGTAAAAGGAAACCGATGCCAATTTCCGGTTATTTGAAAGGACGGTAAAAAATGAAACCAATGAATGAAATGCGAATGGTATTTGCCAGTCGCTCGGCAAACGAGAGCTTTGCGCGCAGTGCCGTGTCGGCGTTTGTCGCACAGCTTGATCCGGCGGTGGACGAGCTGGCGGATCTGCGTACGGCGGTGTCTGAGGCGGTGACAAACTGTATTGTCCACGCCTATCGGGATCAGATCGGAGACATTTATCTCAGCGCACAGCTTTTTGAAAACGGGCGTGTGACCGTGCGTATCCGCGACCGCGGCTGCGGGATACCCGATGTCAAAAAAGCGATGGAGCCGCTGTACACGACGGGAGGGGAGGAACGCTCGGGACTCGGCTTTTCGGTGATGGAAAGCTTCATGGACAATACGAAGGTGCGCTCCACCGTCGGCAAGGGGACGACCGTCACCATGGATAAATACATACGCGTTCGCCGCCGCCATGATTGAGCGGGAACAGGCGATCAGCGACAATCTCGGTCTGGTGCATGCCTGCGCCAGGCGCTTTGCGGGGCGCGGAATAGAATATGACGATCTCTATCAGGCGGGATGCGTCGGACTGGTCAAGGCGGTGGACGGCTTTGACGAGACGCGCGGATTTCGCTTTTCCACCTATGCCGTCCCGTTGATACTCGGGGAAATGCGCCGCCTCTTTCGGGACGGCGGCAGTGTGCGTGTCAGCCGCACGCTCCGCGAGCTGTCGCTCAAGGCGTCAAGAGCACGCGAAAAGCTGCTCAACGAATTTGACCGAGAGCCGACGGTGCTGGAGATCGCGCAGCTGCTCGGCGTCAGCGCCGAGGAAGCGGCGCAGGCGCTTATGGTGTCGCTGCCGACGCTGTCGCTGACGCGAAGCGGGGACGAGGACGACGGAGAGCAGGTCGACCTGCCGGTAGAGGCGCCCGAAGAGTCTATCACCGACCGCCTTGCCCTGCAACAGATTTTGCAGGAGCTTCCCCGGCAGGACCGCGCCCTGATTGTGCTGCGCTATCTGAAAAGGCAGACGCAGCAGCGCACGGCGGAGCAGCTCGGCATGACGCAGGTGCAGGTTTCCCGCCGTGAGCGGCTGATTCTGTCGGAAATGCGTAAAAAGCTCATCAGTTGAACGGGCGGCCGCAGAATCGTTCTTCGCTTTTTCTTTTGTAAAAGAGGACTTGATAAAGGCGTATAAAAAACCGCCGAAGCTGTTTGTCAGCAAACAGCCTCGGCGGTCTCTTTATTCTTTATTTTTGTGGATAAAAGCGCTTATTTACACAATAAATCGTCAAATACCGCGCCGGTTGCGCCGCTTGTAACATGCTGAGCATAACGCTTCGCATAGCCTGTCAGCGCCTGAACGGGCGGCTTCCACGCCGCGCGCCGTTTGGCAAGCGTTTGCTCATCGACAAGCAGTGCCAGCGAGCGGGCGGGGATGTCGACGGCGATGGTGTCGCCCTCTTCAACCAGCGCAATTAAGCCGCCTTCAGCCGCTTCGGGCGACACATGGCCGATGGAAGCGCCGCGGGTCGCGCCCGAAAAGCGCCCGTCGGTAATCAGCGCGACGCTTTCGCCCAGTCCCATACCGACAATGGCGGAGGTGGGGGTGAGCATTTCCCGCATACCGGGGCCTCCCTTGGGGCCTTCATAACGGATGACGACCACATCGCCTTCGTTGATTTGTCCGCCCATGATAGCGGCTGTCGCATCCTCTTCGCACTCAAATACGCGCGCCGGACCGCTGTGCGTCATCATCGACGGGGCAACGGCTCCCTGCTTGACAACCGCACCGTCGGTGGCAAGATTGCCGAACAGAATCGCCAGTCCGCCGTCCTTGCGGAACGGATTGTCGAGCTTGCGCACGATGGTGCCGTCGGCAGGACGCGCCGCATCGACGCGCTCGCCCACCGTGCCGCTGACGGTCAGCGCATCGCGGTGAAGCAGTCCTGCCGTATCCAGCTCTTTGAGCATTGTCTGAATGCCGCCGACTTCGTTGAGATCGGTCAGATAGGTCTGAGATGCGGGGTTGAGCTTACAGATTTGAGGGGTATTTTTGCCGATGGCATCAATCTGTTCCAGGGTAATCGGACAGCCGGCCGCATGCGAAATCGCCAAAATGTGCAGCACCGTGTTGGATGAGCAGCCGATCGCCATATCCGCACGCATGGCGTTCTCAAATGCGGCGGGTGTCAGAATATCGAGCGGACGAATGTTTTGCTCGAGCAGGTCCATTACACGCTCGCCGGCGTCTTTGGCCAGACGCACGCGCGCCGCGTAAACAGCCGGAATGGTACCGTTGCCGGGCAGTGCCATGCCGATTGCCTCGGTCAGACAGTTCATCGAATTGGCGGTGTACATGCCCGAACAGGAGCCGCAGCCCGGGCAGGCACATTCCTCCTGCGCGTGCAGCTCGTCTTCGTCAATTTTGCCGGCGGCAAAGCTGCCGACCGCTTCAAACATCTCGGACAGTCCCATGCGCTTTCCGTCCTTGGTTCCCGGCAGCATCGGACCGCCGGATACAAAGATGGACGGCAAATTCATGCGGCACGCCGCCATCAGCATACCGGGGACGATCTTGTCACAATTGGGGATAAATACCACCGCATCCATCGGGTGGGCGGTCAGCATGACCTCAATGGAATCGGCGATCAGCTCGCGGGAGCAAAGGGAATATTTCATGCCCTTGTGGTTCATCGCGAGGCCGTCGCACACGCCGATGGTATTAAAGGTAAACGGAACGCCGCCCGCGTTGCGAATGCCCGCCTCGACCGCCTTTGTGATGGTGTCGAGATGCGCGTGCCCGGGGATGTAGTCGCTTTTGGAGCTGACCACGGCGACAAACGGGCGCTTCATCTCCTTATCCGTAATGCCGAGCGCTTTTAAAAGCGAACGGTGCGGTGCGCGGGACGCGCCCTCCTTGAGCAGATCACTTCGCATGATCTCATTCCTTCTTTCCTTTAAAATACAAAAATATTTTTCCGCCGCATAAGGGCTTGCGGTCGGTTTATTCCGCTGTATGGGCAGCTTTTATCAGGTTCAAAAGCAACGCGCTGCCCTGTTCATACTTGGACTGCGCCGCTGTGTTTTCGGCGGTTCCCGACGGTGCGCGCACGCCGAAATACATCTCCTGCGGCAGCAGTTCAAACGCGTCTGTCAAACGCCGCTCATCGTTTCGCCAGCTCCAAAAGTGTTGGTCGGCGTCGTAGGCTTCGTCGGCGGTGTCAAGCGGCGCAAAAAAGCGGTAATCCTCGCCCGCCACATTGCGGGCGGTCTCGGCAAAGCCGTCGTAGCTTCCTTTGTCAAAGACAAACAGCATCCGATCCCCCGTCGAGAGGTAGGACATCAGCTTTTGCATATCCGAGTGGCCGACCGTCGGCGCCATTTCGTCATAAAAAGAGGGGTTGAGGTTTTCGATCGACACCTCCACCGTACCGTCGCCGTCAAGATCCTCTCCGCCGGATGCGAGGAGCGCGCATAACGCGTCTGTCTCCTCCGGCAGCAGCGGCTGCTCGGTCACCACGACCGCTTCATAGTCGGCGGGGTTGGCGGTTATTTGCTGGTAGACAAACCAGCCGGCAATGCCCAGCGCAAGGATGACCGCAATCGTAATCCATTTGTAATGATACCAGAAATTCTCCCATTTTCCTTTCAGCGTATCCGGCTTTTTCGGCGGAGGCGGCGGCGTCAGTTCCGATTTGTCGACCCCTGCAAGTGCCATCTCTCTTGCCATATCAAAGCACTCCTTCCGAAAGAAAATTTTTTACGACAGTCTGTAAGCAACCATACCAACGGCGCACGCACGCCGCGGTTTTTGCCGGATTGTTTCACGCTTACGGATTTTTTGTCGAAGCGTTGTATAACAGTCGCTCGGCTGTTGTGCTGTTCGGATATTGCGCCAAAGCTGCCCAAACGGCAAACCTTGAGCGATTATTTCTTTTTATAAGGCGCCCGCTTGTCGCCGAAGAAAAAGACGGCAACGGTACCGGGGCCGCAGTGCGACGCAATGATCGTACCGATATCGCAAATTCTCATCTCTCCCTGAATGTGGGGAAAGCGCTCCGACAAGGCAGCCTTTGTCTGTTCGGCGTCTTGCGGGCAGTTGGAATGGCAGATAAAGCATTTGCCGCTGTAGTTTTTGCCATCGACGGCGTGCTGTTCCATGGTGTCCAAGGTGGTGCGAATCGCTGCCGCTTTGCCGCGCGCCTTGCTGTATGCAATGATTCGTCCGGCATCATCCAGGCGCATGATCGGACAAATATTCAGGATCGCTCCCAGCATAGCGGTAGGACCGGACATCCGTCCGCTGCGCCGATAATATTTCAGGTCGGTAGAAAAGAATTGGTGGTGAACAGACTGCCGGTTTGCCAGCACCCACTCTTTTACCTCCGCAAGCGTGCCGCCTTGATCGGCCATGTCCGCGGCACTGTCCACCAGCATGCCGTATCCGCAAGAGCTGCACAGAGAGTCGATGACAACCAACTGCCTGTCGGGATATTTTTCACGCAGCTTTTCTGCGGCCTTGAAAGCGTTTGTAACAGAAGGGGTCATGCCGCTGCCGAAACCGATATGCAAAACATCGCCTTTTTGTAATTGCTCTTCCAAAAAGTCCGCATATTGATATTCGTTGATTTGAGAGGTCGATGGCATTTTCCCTGCGTCGAGAAAAGAATAAAAGCGGGGCAGCGCCTTCGGATCCCGTCCCATATCATCCGGGTATTCCGCCCCATCCACAACATAGGAGTAGAAAAGCACCGGAATATGTCTGCTCTGCATATACTCGTAGGGGAGATCCGCCGTCGATTCACAGGAGAGTATGAATTTTCGTTCCATAGCCGCCTCTTCTTTCCGCTGATTGATCGGTTTTACATAGCTATTATACATCGTTTATATGAATATTTTATGTACGTTTTTTTCATTTATATTCACACATCAAGATAAAGCGGCCTGATCTTCAACATATATCCAGTTGTAATATGGATTGTAATATGGAAAAAGCAAGTTCATCGGAGGGGATCGGGTGCTTCCTCTTCCGGATAGGTAAGGCCCCACGATTTTCGAAAGCTTGTCATCATATCCATCACATCTCTTGTATACTCGAGATACATAGCGTCCGTGTCGCCCGCGATGGCTTTTTCCATATCCGCCAGCTCATAGGCAAGAGCGTCTGCGTGTTCGCCCGCGCGGATGACCTCGGTTTTACCGGTATCGGTATAGGTGACGGTCGCTTCCCAAGCTCTGGGATATTCCATAATCTCGATATACCCTTTTTCACAGGAAACCACACCGCGCTTTGGCTGTTTGGAATGAAGCGACAGCATGACCGACGCCATTTGCCCCTCTTCATTGGTCAAAAGAAGCCCCGCCTGTTCATCCACGCCCGTCGGCGCCGTTTTTACCTGGGACAGCAGGCGGTCGGGCTTGGAATCCATAAACCAGCGGATAAAGGAAAGTGCATATACGCCGATGTCCAGCATCGCCCCGCCCGCGAGACGGCGGTTAAAGAAGCGGTTGTTCATATCATAGTCTTTGAAACTGCCGAAATTCATGGTAATCAGATTCACTTTTCCGAGACGCCCCGCTGCCAAAAGCGTTTTTAATTGCTTGTAAATCGGCATATGGAATATCGTCATGGCCTCGCCGATCACCACGCCGTTTTCCTGTGCCAGCGCAATCGCCTCATCCAACTCGCCGCTGTTCAGAGTAATTGACTTTTCGACAAGGATATGCTTGCCGTTCTGGATGGCCTTTTTCATAAAGCCGATGTGCGTGTTGTGCGGGGTTGTGATGTAAATGACATCGACCTTAGGGTCGGTAAACATCTCGTTATAGTCGGCATACACTTTTTGAATCCCGTATGTTTTTGCGAATGCCACGGCCTTTTCGTAGGTTCGGTTGCCGACCGCATAGATATTTTTTCCGTTCTTTTTCAGTGCGGCCGCCATTTCGTTGGCAATCACACCCGTTCCGAGAACTGCCCATCTGATATCGTTCATAGCTGTCTCCGAAAATGCAAGATTTTTGTTTTACGCTTCCTGCCGGAATTGTACTCAATTATACTCATTTTTAAAATACGCGTCAAGCCCTTGTACGAATCCGAAGGCATCATCCGTATTCATCGCCGTCTGTGGGGAAATAGGCGACGGGGTGGAGATTTCGGCGGTTAAGCGGTATAATATTATAATATAGGAAATAGAAACAGCGGACAGCGAGAAAAATGACGGTAAAAGCGCAAATGTTATAACGCGTTGCTTGCGGCAACGGACCGTTTCTTATACAATCCTGTTGACGACTGAACAAAAGGAGGTCATCTCTCATGTTAAACGAAAACATCAGAGCAATCCGGAAATCAAAAGGACTTTCGCAGGAAGAGCTTGCCGTCAAGCTGAATGTGGTGAGACAAACCGTCTCAAAATGGGAGCAGGGCTTGTCTGTTCCGGATGCCGATCGGTTGATTTGCCTGTCAGAGGTGCTTGAAACACCCGTAAGCACTTTGCTCGGAGAAACCGTCGTCGAGCCGACGGCGGACGATTTAAAAGCCGTTTCCGAAAAACTGGAGATCATAAATTGGCAGCTCGCGCAAAGGAAGACGGCGAGACGAAAAGCGATTCGTTGGCTGCTCATCTCATTGTGTGTGCTCATCGTGATTCTTTCTGCGGCGCTCATCGCATACAACAGTCTTTACTTGGGGTGGCATTACAATGACCCCGAAACTGCTGTTGTGGGAGTCGCTTTTCATGCCTTTGAATGGCTGTTTGTCAGGGTGGCGCCGGTTATCTTCATAGGGGCAATCGTCGGCATTTTCTTGACACGCAGGAAAGTCTAAAACGGCGCTGCTTTTGACGGCGCGTTTGATTGAATCGGAGCGATACATGCGAGCTTGTTGAACAAAGCTTCCAAACCAAAGACCGCTTACATCGTGCAGGCGGTCTTTTTTGTCGGACTTATTGGAGAATGAGCGTTTGTTTCCCCGCTGACATCGCCTTGCAGAGAGCGTTGTCGCCTCTTCGGTACGGCGGCTTTGTACGATCGGGCTGTGTTTTAAAACGGATAGGCCTTTATTTGCCTTTTGACGGTATTTTTATTCCGCTCAAACGATTAGGTACCTTGACATTTGCGCACAACTGTATTATAATCAAGGTACCTAAATAAATTGTGAAGATGTGGGAGGACATAGAGATGACCGAAAGAATAAATTGTCCGGGTTGTGAAAAGCACTGCGATGTAAGTGCCCCTGCCTGCGGCAAAGGACGAGCATTTGCCAAAACGGGAGTGCTTGTGCAGACGCACGCAGAGCATGGCGGCAACGGGCATATGCCGCGTGGTCACAGGGCAGATATGACGGATGCGAATGAAAAGCTGATTATCAATCTGCGGGATATAGGCCGTATGATGCGTATGCAATACGAGGGCAAAGCGAGCCAAAAGCGCATTCTGATTATTCTTCGCGAGTCCGGCACGCTGACGCAAAAAGAACTGACGGAGCGATTGGGCATTCAGCCCGGGTCGGTGAGTGAAATTCTGGCCAAACTGGAAAACGCAGGGCTGATTGTGCGTGTGCCAAATGAAACCGACCGAAGAACAACGGATATTCTGCTGACGGATGTCGGTGCCGAGCTGGCATCGGAGGCTGCACAGCAGCGTCAGAAGCGACACGAGGATATGTTTTTTTGCCTTACCCCGGAGGAAAAGACCGCACTTCTGTCACTGCTCGAAAAAATTAATACAGACTGGCAAACCCGCTTTACAAAGCCTTCTTCCCACAGCTGTCACGGCCATCATCAAAAGGACGGCCGGCACGGCGGCAGGCATCACAAAAGGGAGCCGCACCGCGGCGAATAAGGAGCAACCGTTATGTGGAAATATAGCAGACGATATGTACCGTATGCTGTTTTGGCCGGCCTGTTTATGGTCGGTGAGGTGCTGATGGATCTCATCCAACCGGGTCTTATGAGTCGGATTGTGGATGAGGGCGTTTTGGGGCTATATAACGGCGGCGTGGGCGATTTGAATTTGATTTGGGCACTTGGATTACAAATGATCGGTCTTGTGTTATTCGGCGGTCTTTGCGGTTCGCTCAACAATGTTTTCGTCCATCTGTCGGGACAGAACATCGGCAATGAAATGCGAAAAGACTGCTTTCGCAAAATCATGACCTTTTCTTTTCCTCTACTTGACCGATTCGGCACCGGTTCTCTTGTGACAAGAGTGACCAACGATATTACGCAGGTGCAAAATTTGGTATCCCAATTTGTGAGAGGTATGATCCGTACCCTGCTGCTGACATTCGGAAGCATGTATTGCATGTTCCGTTTAAACACCACATTCGGGTTGATCGTACTGTGTGCCTTTCCGTTTCTTGTGGGCACGCTGGCGGTTTGCCTATATAAAGCTGATCCGCTGTTTTCCAAATTACAGGCGCAGCTTGACGCCATTAACGCCGTCATGCAGGAGGATATATCCGGCATCCGTACCGTCAAGGCCTGCGTGTGGGAGGTTTATGAAAAGGTACGGTTCGGGAAAGCCAATGACGAGCTGATTAAAACGCAGCTGAAAACGCTTGTAATCTTTGCCTTTATGAATCCCGTCATCAATGCGTTGATGTATATTGTCGTTGCGGTCATTTTGCTGATAGGTTCTTTTGATGTGAGCAGTGCAGGCGCAACACCCGGCCATATCATGGCGGCGATCACTTACACGACACAACTGCTCAACGGTATTCTGATGCTCGTTATGCTGTTTCAGAATATTTCCAGAGGATTGGCGTCGTGGAAGCGCGTCAAAGAGGTGCTGCATACCGAGCCGGAGCTGACAGACGGTGAATTTGACGGTCAAACAAATACGCAGGGAGAAATCGAATTTCGGAATGTCTCGTTTGCCTATCCGGGAAGCCGTCACAAGGTGCTGACGAATATCAATCTGACCATACACAAGGGCGAAACCGTAGCGATTATGGGAGCTACAGGCTGCGGAAAAACATCCTTAATCAATCTGATTCCGCGCTTTTACGATGTGACGGACGGCGCCGTGTATGTGGATGGGGTTGATGTCCGGGAGTATCGGCAGGAAGCGCTTCGGGAAAAAACGGCGATCGTGCTGCAAAAAAGTGAGCTGTTCAGCACCTCTATAGGCGAAAATATCCGGTGGGGGCTCCCGAACGCGAAGGACGAGGCGGTTAAAGCCGCTGCACTCGTTGCACAGGCGCACGACTTTATCTCTTCCTCGGCAGAAGACTATGATACGGCGGTTGCGGAACGCGGCATGAGTCTTTCCGGCGGTCAGAAGCAAAGGATCTCGATTGCGAGAGCCGTGCTCAAACCGGCTGAAATCATGATTTTTGATGATTCTACCAGCGCTCTTGATTTAAAAACCGAAGCCGCCTTGTATCAAGCGCTGCAAAATGCCCGCCCGGACAGCACGAAGATTATCGTTGCTCAGCGGATTGCGTCGATACGCAGAGCAGACAGAATCGTTGTTTTGGAAAACGGCGGCATTTCTGCCTGCGGCACCCATGAGGAGCTTATGAACTCCTGCCCGATTTATCAGGATATTTATCACTCTCAAATCGGAAAGGAGGATGAGATCGCATGAATACGGACCAAAAGCTGACGGAGCGGAATATCCCGGGGGCTATGAACCGCAGTCAGCGATTTGCGGAAGTGGAGCACGCGGACAACATCGGTAAAACGCTGAAACGAATCGCCGTTTATTTTGCACGGGAGAAAGTGACCGTTGCCTGTATGCTTGCCGTTGTTGTCTTCGGAACTCTTTGCGGGATTTATGCACCGAGCCTGCAAAGCAATGCCATTGATATAATTGCCGGAGAACGGATAGGAAATCTTGTCCATACGCTTATTTTGATGCTCACGGTTTATCTGCTGTACAGTGCCTGCTCGCTTTTGCAGGGACTGCTTTGCGCCAAGCTCAGCCAAAGCGTTGTCAAACGGATGCGAGAGGAGCTTTTCGGCAAGCTCGTGGATTTGCCCATACGATATCTCGACACGCATTCTCACGGCGATGTTATGAGCCGGATGACCAATGATATTGAAAATATTTCCACAACGGTGTCGCAATCTCTTCCGTCATTGTTTTCGGGTGTTCTGACCATTATAGGTACCGTAGCCGTTATGCTGTGGTACTGCTGGCAGCTTACGCTTCTCAGCCTTGCCACGGTTTTGCTGACATTGCTCGCCACAAAAATCCTTTCCGGCAGAGTGCGCAGGTTTTCCCGCAAACGACAAATGCTGCTGGGGCAGCTTAACGGCACCGTGGAGGAAATGGTTTCGGGTTATCGCACCGTCGTGGCCTATAACCATCAGACAATTACCGTTGCAGATTTTTGCGATACGGCGGATTCTCTTACAAAAGCGGGCATTAAGACCGACATTTTCAGCGGCGTCATGGGGCCGATTATGAACTGCATCGGCAATATCGGCTTTGTAATCATCGCCGCGTTCGGCGGATATTTTTCCGTAAACGGACTGATTTCCGTCGGCGTTATCTCCGCTTTTATCGTATATGCAAAGCAGTTCAGCCGACCTATCAATGAGATCGCCCAGGTTTACGGCCAGCTGCAAACGGCGATTGCCGGAACGGAACGGGTTTTTGCCGTGTTGGACGAGGCAAACGAGGAGCAGGGCGGAGAGGAGCTCGTCAAAGAGGAAAGGGCAGCAGTGGCTTTCAAAAATGTATGCTTTTCGTATGATTCCCAAAACGAGGTAATCCGAGATTTCTCTTTAACAGTACCCACCGGAAAAAAAGTGGCCTTGGTCGGCGCAACCGGCAGCGGCAAAACCACCGTTGTCAATCTGCTTATGCGCTTTTATGATATTGACAGCGGCGAAATCAGTGTCAATGGGCAGAATATTCAAAGTATTTCACGAGGCAGCCTGCGGCGAAATATCGCCATTGTTTTGCAGGATACGGTGCTGTTTTCCGATACGGTTCGCAATAACCTGAAATACGGAAATGAAGCGGCTACGGATCATCAACTGGACACAGCAGCGGACATGAGCTGTTGCAGGGATATGATCCGTCATCTTCCGCAAGAGTACGATACCGTGTTGACCGGCGCCGGCGCAAATATCAGTCAGGGACAGCGTCAGCTGCTTGCGATTGCCCGTGCTTTTGTAGCCGATCCGAAAATTCTGATTCTTGACGAGGCAACCTCCAATGTGGATACGCGTACGGAAAAGGCCATTCAAAATGCGATGCATCGCCTTATGCAGGGGCGTACCAGCATTGTGATCGCCCATCGCCTCTCCACGATTCGGGATTCGGATCTGATTGTGGTAATGGATCACGGAAAAATTGCGGAATGCGGAGCACACGACACATTGCTGAAGCAAAAAGGAAAATACTATGAATTATACATGGCACAATATGCGGGCTTTGCGACCTGATGCCGGGGCAGGGACGTTTGGATGACCGCCTGCCCCCAAAATTCTGCGCCGCTTCTTTTTGAGCTTTCTGCATAACCCTGTTTGATTGATTTTGCGGGGCTTTACACAGGAGCGGATGTGAATGCCGTTATAGGCTTTAAAGCGCCGACGATGAAGCAACGCCCGACCTTATGCTGCTGAGAAAAGCGTGCGCGGCGGCGTTTGCAAAAAGCAGGAAGACCTTGAGAGAAATGCGCTCTCAAGGTCTTCCTGCAGGTTTTTTCATCAGCGCTGTTTTTTAAAAATGTGCCATCAGCTCGGTCACGCCGTCATAAATCATCACCAAACCCGCACTCAAAATTGCTCCTCCGATAATATCAGTAATCCAGTGAACGCCCGAAAGCAGTCTCCCGATCACCATAAAAGCGGTGAATGTGAGTAAAACAAAGGCAATTGCTTTTTTGAATTTTGGATTCTGAATTCTGCCGTTTAACTGCATAACGGCCGTCGGCATAACACACATAACAAGCAAGGTTGTCGACGACGGATAGGAGGCTTCGAGAAAACCGCCGATCAACACCGGTCGGTAATTGACGACATAAAATTCAAAGAACAAATACACCCCCATTATAACAATATAGAATACGCCCAGAATCAAAATATCGGTGTCGACCTTGAATAAGCTTTTTCTTTTAATAAGCTGTACCAGTCCAAGCAATGCAAATCCCAACATAAAGCAAAGCGGAACCAGCCCCAACCAGTCCGTCACGGTATATAGGGTCATATGCACACCGATTGTTTGATGCACAAAACCGTTGAGACTCGCAAATCCGACGAAAGATTGCTCCGGACCGATTGCCTGTACATCAATAAGGCAAACAGCCGTCGTCCACAAAATAAATAATACTACCGCTACAATTCCTAAAAGCAATATTTTTTGATTTCTTTTTCTTTTCATTCTTATCCATCCTTTGCCGTATTGTTGTCGGCTTCTGCCTGTATTTCAATATAGGCGGACAGACTCAAAATGAAAAGAAGCGCGTCGTCACATCGGCGACACGCTTCGTATCATTGCCATTTTATCAGCATAAGAGACTTGATTGTCAAGAAAACAAAGGTAAAAAACGCCGCATACGGCTGAAGGGTTATTATAAAGAATACGGTTGCAACGGCGCTTAACGCAACGGATATTTGATGTTTGTGTTTTAGCCAGAATACTGCTTTATAATTCTGTAAAGCAAGAAGCAAAATGCCGGTCAGGATGCTTCCCGCTATCATCACCAAATACGGTATCTTGATATACGGCTCCACCCCTGTCAGCGACAGCAAAGATACACCTTTAATAATCCCATCATTACTTTGCCCGAAGAAGGGCAGGAACAGAAAACTGCTCAAACTGCAATCAAGCAGACCGAATACCAAATCCCGCATGTGTTTTTCTCTTTGTTTATTCTCTTCATCGGCAAGCTTGAGTATCTCTTCGCCGGACAGCAGCTCATCTATCGACACCGAAAAAAAGGCAGATATTGCTTTTAAGGACTCAATATTCGGAACGCCTCTGCCGGATTCCCACTTTGAAACGGCGGTACGGGATACATACAGCGCTTTTGCCAGCCCTTCCTGCGTGAGTCCTCTTTGTTTTCTCAGCTCTTGTAATTTTTCATGTAATTCCATTGTGTGGTACTCCTTTATCGTTTATAAATGAGAACTCCCGCCGCTCCTGATAAAATGTCCCTCCTGTATGGCCGCAAAAGTTGCCGCCGCACAGATTACCCCGCTGCTGTATTCTATTTCAATAAAGTGCAAAGTCAGCGGCAGGACAAACAACAGGAATCCGGTTATTTTGTTTGCTGCCGTATGCTTCACAACCAATTTCTTGTGAACAGCATATCCCGATAGGATATTCACAATCTTTATGACTGCGATCAAGCTTATCCATGCCCAAAGCCATACGGGGATTCTCATGACAGGAAACAGCTTAACCATACAAACCGCAACAAATATGAAATCGGCGACGGTATCGAACTTAGAACCGAATGCACTCACTGTGTTTGTTCTTCTCGCAATGGCGCCGTCGACCATATCTGTCAGTCCTGCCGATAAATACAAGGCATAAAACATCGGAGAAAGGGCAGGTTGGAACAAAAGGAGGATGCTGAGCAGAATTCTGCACGCTGTTATAAAATTTGCTATTTCCATGATCTCCTTTGCAAAAAGTATTCCTGCTTTCGAAAAGCGGGGAATTCCTCTATGGGGGTCGCCCATGGATTTTGACGGTCAAACCGTCTGCGATTGGCTCGTTTTTGAACCGATTGATGAAAAAGGGGGGCGGATGTTTAAAACCCTGTTGACGGTATGGCAAGGGGTGTCAAGACGGCATCCCAACGAGATAGGGGACTTTAAAATCGGCGGCACTGAAACCGTA
>JBJEIR010000076.1:0-16139 GCA_051877215.1 Acutalibacteraceae bacterium
TCAATGCCTTTCCCCTGTGTAATGGGGAGAGAAAAGATTGTTTTTTGACACTCTCCACCGCCGATGCGTTTTGATTACGCATCGGCGGTTTTTGTTTTTGTGCGCCGTTTTGTCGCGGCCGCTTATTCGTCTTTTAAAAATGCATCCAGCTTCGAGGCCAGCTCCTGCTTGAGGATCGGGATGGCGTCCCGACGCACCCAGCTTGACCAATAGGTATAGCCGCCGAGCGTCATTGAGCGCGGGGTGGCCATATAATTGTAATAGCCGCCGATCTGATCCACGGGGATCGTTTTCGTGCCGGTGAAGCGCGAACGAAGCCAAAGCGTCATATCCACAAGGCTTTCGCCGGGAACGCCGACAAACAGATACCCTGCGAAGCGGAGCGCCGTTACAAAGACGGTGACCCTGTGCTCGGCAAGCTGCTGTTCGGTAAACCCGTATTCCTCGCCGCGCACCATGTGATTGATATGCCCGATGCGCCAACGGTCATCGATCAGCCGTTTTACTTCGGCGGGAGACGCATGGTCTTCGATCGCCTCATCGAGACGCCGCTGCGCCTGCTCTACCTGCGGCCAAATCGCCCTGACCTCTTCATAGGTATGGGGAATATCCTCCTTCATCGGGAGCGTAATTTCAAAGGTTTCCGTCTTAAAAACCGCGTCGGTATCGAGCTTGACCGCCTTTTGGGCGAATATTTCGCGCATACGGCCGCCGATCAGTGACGCGATGCGGCGGCAATCGGCAGCGGAGGCGTCATAGGTGTCCATCCCGTCATAGCTCTTTTTCGTCGAGAGGTCGGCGCACGGACCGTTGATATACATGCCGATCCCGCCGAATTCCCGCTCCATATCCTCCGACAGATAGCCCGGCCAATCAAAATCATAGTGGTATTCCTTATCTTTGTCCGGGTTAAAGCGCAGCTCAAAGAGCACCGCCACATCGGGATGCGCGGCAAAACGGCTGAGCGTTCCGAGGGTGTTGCCCTCTTTATCTTTAAACAGGAACAGATATGCCATCTGATCGTTCGGATTGTCAAAATAAATGGGCTTGTCAAAAACAGGCAGCTGCGGCTCATATCCCCTGAGCAGCATAATATTCGGGTTTTGCGTATACGGCGTTCCGTTCTCGTCAAAGGACATCCCCGTCCAGACCGTCACCCCGCCGAGCCCCTCTACATACTGCTCGCGGTTAAAGGTAAACGCCGTGCCCATGTCACATTCCGCGACAAAGCAATCGCACTCCTGCGCGCGGGCGATCAGATCGCGCACCGTCTTCTCGGATCTGTCGATCAGCGCATCCATCGCCTTGCCCGCCATCTGTTCATATTCCGGGGCCGCGTGGACCTGGATTTCATGATACCAAATGGATTTTTCGGGGATGCCCGTGCGGCGGGCGATCTCCCGTCTCCAGCGATCCGCCTCACGCGGATGCGAACCGTTGAAATCAAAGGCCGCAATCAGCGCCTGTTCTGTTCCCGATTCCAAATAGAGAAAGCGGCCGTAAAGGTCGGTTCCATACGGCCAAATCGGTTCAAAGGTTCCTTTGGTGGACATTTTGGCAAAACTGCATTTCATAACAGGACCCCCGTTTCATTGCCTACACCTGCATAGGGCATGTACACGATCGCATACAATAAGCGTTCGCCTGTTATTATATCACGGAACACCGCCGTTCACAAGAAAAAACCCGTTTTCCCGACAAACCGATTTTGACCGAAAACACCCCGCAGCCGTATCTTAACGCGCTTCAAAAACCGAGGCACGCGCGGTATGCGCCGTTTGCTGTCCGTATCACGGGTCATATTGCAATACACCGCAGGTGACGGCAAAGGCAAGCTGTTTTTGATAGTCCCGGTCACACAGCTCCCTAAACTCCTGCGGATTGGACAGAAAACCGCACTCCACCAAAATGGTCGGCGCCGTCGTTTTATACAGCAAATAGATATCTTTGTTTCCCGGCTTGATGGTGCGTGTATTATCCGGCTGCAGCAGCCCGTAAAGGCTTTCGCGCACAACGGTTGCCAGCTTCTCGGAAGCGGGGTTGTTGGTGGAATAAAACACCTGTGCGCCGTAATATTTTGCGACGCCGAATTTGTTCTGATGAATGCTGATGTTTAAGTCGGCGTTCTCAAACATTTCCAGCCGGTTTTGCATATCGCTGACCTTTTTCTCCCGTGCGGTCGTGCAGTCAGCATCGTGAATGGAATCGTCTGTTTGACGCGTCATATGCACTTCATAGCCACACAGGCGGAGCATAGAGGCCAGCGGAGAGGCGATCGCCAGATTGATGGTTTTTTCCATCGTGCCATCGGGCGCCTGTGCGCCGCCGTCCATCCCGCCGTGACCCGCATCCACCACGATGACCGCCCGCTGCTCCCTCTGTGCGACAGCCGGCTGCAAAAGCGGCAATTTCCCCACCGTAACAGTCAGCATGGCACCGCACAGCAGCAGCACCGCCACCGTCAAAACCGCCTGTCTGATTTCCGTATGCTTGTTCACGGCCTATCACACCCTTGCTTCATTGATCATCCGCCGCCTCTTAGTAAAAACAAATCGCATGGAGCACCAGCAGCGTTGCCACTCCGGGGATTCCCAGCGCAAAACACACAATCGCCGTGAAGGCGGTGAGCCCGACGGTAATGCCGGTCATCGTCCCGATGATGTTGACCGCCGCCAACGCACAAAGCCCCTGTAATCCGCTGCCGAGCAGCGCGCGAAACGGCCGCCCCGTGCGCACCGCGCCGATGAGCACCGCAAGACAAATACACCCTCCCAAAATCCATAAGCCTATCGTCATATATCCGCCCTCTTTTCAAGCTGTCCGACACCCATACTATACTGTATGCTGCACCGTTTTGAAATAGACTTCCTCTGTAAACAGGATGAGCGGCGTCGAAACCTGTCGGACACTTTTTGGTATCTGCCGACAGACTGCGACCGATTTTCCGCGTATACCGTTTCATAATAAAAGCTACCCCCCAAAAAAAGGACAAGCCGCCTTTTATACGCGTTTGTCGACAGAGAAAGGAACGGTAACGATATGACAAAATCCATATGGGCCGAACAAATACATATGCCGGCGCGGGAGGCACTGCATTCTTCCGTTTCCACCGATGTCGCCGTTATCGGCGGCGGCATGGCCGGAATTTTGACTGCCCGCCTGCTTTGCGAACGCGGCATTTCCTGCATCGTGCTCGAACAGGGGCGCATCGGCGGCGGCACAACGCAGAATACCACAGCCAAGATCACGGCACAGCACGGGCTGAAATATCGGTATCTGATCGATAAATTCGGCGAACAGCAGGCGGGGCAATACGCCGACGCCGCTGTGCGGGCGCTGCGGGAATACGACCGCATGATACAGCAGTACCGCATCTTTTGCGGCTTTGAGCGGCTGCCGTCCTTTCTCTACTCGCGAAAGGAGACAAAAAGGCTCGAAGAGGAGCGGGACGCCGCCGCCAAGCTGCGGCTGCAAATGGACATGACCTGTGCGGCACTGCCGTTTTCCACTGCGGGCGCACTCATGCTGCGCGATCAAGCGCAATTTCAGCCGCTTGCTTTTCTAAAGAGCATCACCGACGGACTGACGATTTATGAAAACACGCCCGTGCGAGCGGTGGAAAACGGCTCGGTGTTCACCGACGATGCCTGTGTGTCCGCCTCGCAGGTCGTGGTCGCCACGCATTTTCCCATCATCAATGCCCCCGGCTATTACTTTATCCGTATGCATCAGGAGCGCTCCTGCGTGCTGGCGCTCAGCGGCGCGCCGCTTCCCGACGGGATGTACTACGGCATTGAAAACGGCGAATGGTCGCTTCGCTCCTATAATGAGCTGCTGCTGTTCGGCGGAGAGTCCTACCGCACGGGAGAAAATTCCGAGGGCGGGCGCTATGCCTCTCTGCGAAGAGCCGCCAAAGAGTGGTTTCCCGCTGCAAAAGAGGTGGCGCACTGGTCGGCACAGGATTGCATGACGCTCGACGGCGTGCCGTATATCGGCTGCTATTCCCCCGCCCTGCCGGGCGTTTATGTGGCGACGGGATTTGGAAAATGGGGGATGACGGGCGCAATGGTCTCCGCTTTATGCCTTGCCGAGCTGCTCAGCGGCAAAACCCACCCGTATCCCTTGTTTTCTCCGCAGCGCTTTCGCCTCTCCTCCGATTTGACCGCGCTTTTATCGCAAAGCGTGCAAACGATACGCGGGTTTTCCGCCGGCGTTTTTTCCTTTCCGAAGGAAAACGCCGAAGCGCTTGCCCCCGACAGCGCTGCCGTTGTCGACTATCAAGGGCGCAAGCTGGGGGTCTACAAAGCCCCCGACGGTGAGCTGTTCACCGTTTCCGCCCGCTGCACGCATCTCGGCTGTCAGCTGGAATGGAACCCCGATGAGCACACATGGGATTGTCCCTGCCACGGCTCACGCTTTGATATTCACGGACAGCTTGTGGAAAATCCGTCTACAGCACCCCTGCCCTGTGACCATACGCCGTGACAACTCGGCGGCATCGCACAGCTCTGTATTGACGGTCAAACAAGAGCCGATTCTCCTCGATTGGTTTTATCGCGTCATGCCCGGCCGCCGGCCGAAAGCGCCGCTCCTATGCAAAAAAACAGCCCGCCTGTTCACACACAAGCGGGCTGTCTTTTTGATTGTTCAAACGCTGCTGCTTATTTCGCAGACGATTTCTTGGAGCGAAGCGTCACCAGTACCACCGCACCGGCAACGACCATTGCCGCCGCCATCATCACAAACAGGGTGGTGTCCTCACCGGTCTTGGCATTGGACACAGCCGTCGTGGTAGCCGCCGCAGCCGTTGTCGCCGCGGGCGCTGTCGTCGCATCCGAGCCGGAAGCCGTCGTCACATCGGTGCCGCCGGAAACCGTAAATTCCTCAGCGGAGGAAAGCTGCAGCCAGTTGAGCGTCAGCTCGCCCGGCTCATACAGCGCAATGCTCACCGAGATAATGGTGCTCTTGCCGTCGGCAGGCATATTGGCATTGTTATCATAGGTGAAATAGCCGTCCATGCTCAGCGCGCCGTGATAGGTCGTGGCGTTGATGCCCTGTCCCTCTGCCGGCTGGGTCTCCTGGAAGATATTAAACCAGTCGGCGGCGAGCTGCGGCCAGCCTGTTCCGCTCTTTGTCTCCACATTGAGCGCAATGTTGAAACGGCCGGTGGACTGAACATCCAGCTGCAGATACGGCAGATCCGCGACCGTAAACTCCTTATCGAGCTTCATCGACACGCCATAGCCCTTTTCGCCGGTCGCGGTCAGCTTCAGACCGCCGTTGTCCAATACTTCATAAGAACCGGCACGGCCCTCGGCGCTTCCCTCTTTGACAAGATCCTTGTCGATCAGGTTCACATTATCGGCTGCAAAAACCGACAAACCGCTCACTGCAAACAGCATCGTAAGCAGCATAGCCGCCGTCAGCACCAGCCCAAGCACCTTTTTCATCAGAAATTCCTCCTTTTCTGTACGCCAAAAGCGTCGCAAATGGTAATACTTCCTTATCATTTATTGTACCGACCGCTTGCAAAGCAATCAATCTTTTTTATCAAAAAAGACATTTTTAAAAACAAAAATACACAATTTTTATTCATGCTTTAAGCAGCTTTTTTCTTTTTCACCACAATGACGATGACCACTACCGCCGCAATCACCAAAACGGCGATAACGGCAAGAACAATCCACATCGTCATCGAGGAAGAATCCGACTGAGCGGAAGCCGCCGCCTTTGTGGTTGCGGTGGTCTTTGCGGTGTCTGCTTCCTCTTCCTGTGCGGTATCGTCGGTATCCTCATCCTCGCCTTCCTCACCGATAACAGGCGACGGATCGACTGTATCCGCGAGCTTCATTTCGGAGAGGGTCATGGTGCCGTTCGGCTCCTTGACCGCGATCTGCACTTCTTTTATAAGGCACTCGTCAACGGGGATATTGACATTGTAGGTGCAGGCATCGGAAAAATCCAGTTCCCGCTCATATTCTCCCGCTTCAATAGCCAGCTCGTTGGATTTGAGACTGAAGCGGTCATAAAAATCCGATGCAAAGCCCATCCATGTCGAATCGCCGCTCGCGCTCTCGATGACCAGTGCAATATTAAAGGTCACATCGCAAGAAAGCTTGGTAAACAGGCTGACCGCTTCTCCGAGCGGCACCGTTTGATCCACCTTGATATGGACACGGTAGCCGTCCTCACCGGTGGACTTGATGGTCAGCACGCCGTTTTCAACGGTAAAGCTGCCGTCAAGCGACTGATCCTCCACCGAACCGGCACTGTAGGCCGCCGTATCCGCCGGCAGCAGGCTGATGTCCTCCATCGCCGATGCAGGCCACGCACCGAGGCACATCACACTGCAAAGCAATGTCATACAAAGCAAGCACGCACACCATTTTTTCATACGCTTCACTGTCTTGTCCTCCCTTACAACAAATCGTTAACAAAACAATGTGCAAAAAATCGCACTGTTTGCTTTATTGTAATCCAAACCGCTCAGAATCGCAAGAAAAATCCTCGCATCATGTAAAATTTCTATATTTTGCTCATATTTTTGATATTTTTTTATTCATTAAGCACATAGGACAGTCCCTTGCCAACCAATTGTCCCGCATACACCGCCTCGGACAGCGTGTTGGCGTCCGTTCCCACCTCAATGAGAAGGGAGCCCGGAAGCAACCCCTGATTATAGCGGGCATCCACCAAATACATCGGGCGCATCAGCCCCTCATATGTCTCGTTCATATAGCGTTGAAGCTGCATGCCGAAGCGGATATTCTCGCGGCAATAGCTGTTCGGCAAATCCTCGGTGTCGGTTGCGCCGAGCACCAGCATCACCTGTGCCGCCTTGCGCCCCGCCACGGTCGCCGTCGGCTTATATTTTGTCAGATCGTCGCCCATCATGGCGTCGCGGTGAAGGTCAATCACCACCCGTATGGACGGGTATGCGGCAAGCTGTGATAAAACGGTCTGTTCGCTGCGCTCATACGCCCCTGAAAAAGCGGGATAGTCGTGCTTGGTCGTGTCGTGCACCACACCGATGCCGGCCGCTCTGAGCTCACCTGCAAGCGCCTCGCCGACTGCCACCACATTTTTGCTGTCATCCGTCGAACGCGTTTCGTCATCTTCATTATAATATCCCGCATAATAGGACATATAGCTTTCGCAGGTGTGCGTGTGCACGATGAGCACCTGCGGCTCGTCGGTATCGGAAAGTGAGACAGGCGACCCCTCCTCAAGCATCGCCTGCCAGTCAAAATTCAGCCCGCTGTTATTCTTTACGCAAATTCCTCCTGCGACCGTTTCTCCGCCGCCGAGCTGCTCCTCATCGACCGCGCCGCCGCCCTCGCCCTTCGGCGGAATCGGCGTTGCCGCCGTTTCCTGCTCCGGGGAAAGGTCATTTGCCGAGCCGTCCGCATAGATACGCGTATCCGCTTTCCCTGTCTGCTGTATACCGGCTTCGTCATATGACATCCACTGCCGCTCAAAGCAGGCCGCCCCTTCCAAGGGATGCTGGAGTCCCGCCGCGACCAATGCGGCGTTTTGCCCGATAGCCGTCCACTCCTCCGGAGAAAGCATACCGACCGCCCCGATCGCGACCGCGCCGCCGAGCAGCAGCAAAAGCAATCTCCGCGCTGTTTTTCTGATAGCCTCCATCCCGTATTCACACTCCCCCTGCTTTGGGTTCGCGGGTGTGGCGCACACATCTCCTCGGCATGGCGTGCGGTTTTGCTTTGCCACATTCGCAAGTCCTTTTTTGAGCTTTTCGCTCATATATATGCCGCCGACGGTACGCTTATGCCGTTTAAAGCGACTCTCTTGCTGCCCGTCGGAGCAAGAAAGCAACGGCAATAAAAAAGAAAAGCGCACTTTTTTTGAAAAAACAGTTGCTTTTTTCCGCAGATGGTGGTATGATAAAGAGCGCGTGATTTAGGAGTATCATCGGCAGAGGAGGTGTGACCATGCCCAATATTAAATCCGCCAAAAAGCGTGTGAAAGTCATCGCCGTCAAAACGGCGCGCAACAAGGCGAATCGCTCGGCGCTGAAAACCGAGATCAAGAAAGCCAATATCGCGATCGAAGCGGGCGCAGAGGACAAAGCCGCGGCTGTGAACAACGCGATCAAAAAGATCGATCAGGCCGTTGCCAAGGGTCTCCTGCACAAGAATACCGCTGCCAGGAAAAAGTCCGCCCTCGCCAAAAAAGCGAACGCCTGAAAACGGTATGACAATCTCATAAAAACGGCACCGCTGTTTCGAATGAAGCAGCGGTGCTTTTTTATATGCTTTTATTTCCGTTTCTCCCCGCCGCAGACAGCCGCTCCCTTTTCCTTGCGGCATAAAATCCGCTGTCATACCCACAAAGGGCAGCGGTTTTCAAAGCGCAATGCGGGCGATCGCGTCATCGTAAAAGGTGACGGGATATTGCTCCTTAAGCGTCGAAAGCCGCGCGGTATACCGCTCATTCAGAATCAGGGTTTCAACATCCGCGCGCCAGGCGGGCAAGCCGTCTGCTGCAAAATACATCACATGAAAGCCGTAGGAGGTCTCCACAATGCCTGTATCTCCCGTTTGCCGCGCGGGATCAAAGCACCAATCCTCAAAAGCCTGCTCTGTCTGTCCGCTGCGGATATTTTCATACAATCCGCCCGCGGCGGCAGAAGCGCTGTCCTCGGAATACGCCGCGGCAAGCGCCGCAAAGCTCTCCTCCGACCGCTCACCGCTTTGCCACTCGGCAAGCAACTCCTCTGCCCGCTTTTCGGCCGCCTCCTCCGATCCCGCTGTATCGGGCGTAATCAAAATATGGCGGACGGTCTCGGTTTCCGACTCATCGCGCGCGGCAAGCGAGGTGAGCATGTACACGGTCACCGTTTCCCCCTCGGTATCCTGCTCAATGTATGTGTCATAAAGGGCTGTCCCGTCGGAAAACAGCCAATCGCTGACAGCGTCGCCCTCCCGATGGTCTTCCCCTTGTACGGTCATGTCCTCCAAGACCTCTGCAAGCTCCGCCGCAGTATAGTTGCTGTATTTCTCCAAAAAAGCCTTGACCCACGCCGTAAACGCCTGCGAATCGTCCGTCTCGGACAGTGCTTGTGCAAAATTCTTTGCCTGTTCTCCGCTCATCAGGGAGCTGCCCTCTTCATCGGTATAATCAAACGAATATTCCAGATAGTCGACCGTTTCGAGCGCCGCCCGATTTTGCTCAAAATACTGCTCTGCTTCCTCTTTTGTACAGACTTCTTCCGAAGACAGCTGTTCTTCATAACGGGCGGCAAGCGCCGTCAGCTCCAGACAGCGGCGCAAATCGTCCGCTTGTATCCCCCGTCCGTATGACGAAAGATCCGCCTGTGCGAGCTGCTGCTCGATCGCTTCTGTTTCCGTTTCCGTCAGCGTTATGCCCGCCGCTTTGGCACCTTCGGCAAAGACGAGCATCCCCTCCACTTCCTCGCGGGTCAGCTCTTCAAAATACGCAAGCCATGTCACGCCCGACGATTGCTCCTGCTCGGAAAGCGGCCGCGTGGTGTCCAAATCAAGATACTCCAAATATTGCGAATGGCTCTGCAAATATGACCGATAGGTGCGGCTCACAAAGCAGGTCATCATGGCGTTGTCGATCGTATAGGAGGCGGAGGAAGCTGCGACGGTGTTTCGCAGCAGCACCCCGTCAGACAGCACCGCCTGCCAGGCAAACACACCTGCGGTGATCAGCACCGCCGTCGCCAACACACAAACGGCCGCCGTGAACAACGCCTGCCGCTTGCGTCGGCGCCGACGCTCGATGTTTGGCATTTGAGCCAACAGCTGTTCCTGCTCCGCCAGCATATTCCTGCGCTTTCTGCTGCCCTTTCCCATTTGTATCGACCTCCGATATCCGTGTGTTTTTAAAGTGCGATGCTCACTTCTCCCGACGACAGCGTACACACCTGCCCATCGTCAAAGCGCACGGACAGACGACATTCGTCATCCACCGCCAGTGCCGTCGCTTCCCGATCTCCGCTTGCAAGCTTTACCGTGATATGCCGTCCCGGCAACAGGGAACGGGCACGGTATTCCGCCACAAAGCAGCGCTGCTCAAGCCGTATATATTCCGCAAAAAATTCATCGAGAACGGCCGCCGCCATTTGACAGCGCCCGTCGGTGTGCGCGGTGTCAAACACCGCCCCCGCCACCGCCGCGACATCGGGCGGAAAACCGTTCTTCGGCGGCTGTACATTGATACCGATGCCCAAAACAGCGTAGTCAAGGCCTCCGCTCTCTGCGTCAAGAGAGGCCTCGGTCAGAATGCCGCACACCTTTTTATTGCGGCAATACACATCGTTGACCCACTTGATCTGCGCCGTTTGCGCAGACAGCCGCTCAATCGCGCGCGCGACCGCCACCGCTGCCGCCGTCGTGATGAGCAGCGAAGCGGAAGCGTCGATAGAGGGGCGCAGCAGCACGCTCATATAAAGTCCGGTGTCGGGCGGCGAGCAAAAACGGCGGCCCCGTCTGCCCCGACCCTCGGTTTGCTCACCGGCAATGACAACTGTTCCCTCCGGCTCACCCTGTTCACCCAGCTCTTTAACAATACGGTTGGTAGAGGTGACGCACGGATACACCTGCAAGCATAAACCGTCCGTTTTCAGATAACAGGCGATCCCCTGCTCGGACAGCACATCCCCTGCGCCGAGCCGATAGCCCTTCCCCGTCACCGCATCAATATCATATCCGTCCTCCTGCAGAGAGCGCACCGCTTTCCAAACGGCGTTTCGGCTCACCGAAAGGCGACGGGACAGCTCACCGCCCGACAAATAGTCTCCCCGCTGTGCAAGCAGTGCATTGAGTGTGCGTTCCTTGACCGTCATGATATGTCCTTCCTTCAAAAAAGGATTTTATGCTTATTTTTATTGTAAAAGATAAACCGCCCGCTGTCAACCGCAGGCACCAAAACAGCCGGCAGGACAGGTGCTGCCCGTTTGCCGCGAAAAAGCGGTGAGCCTTATGCGCTGTGCGCACAGAGCTCACCGTTTGTTGACAGCTGTGTATCCGTGTGATTTACACATTAAAGCGGAACAGCACCACATCGCCGTCCTGCATGACATAGTCCTTACCCTCGGAGCGAACCAAGCCCTTTTCCTTGGCCGCCGCCAAAGAGCCGCTCTCCATGAGCTGCTCATAGGGAATCACCTCGGCTCGGATAAAGCCGCGTTCAAAATCGGTATGAATCTTCCCCGCCGCCTGCGGCGCTTTTGTACCGCGTGTGATGGTCCACGCGCGCACCTCGGGTGTGCCGGCCGTCAGATAGGAGATGAGACCGAGCAGATGGTAGCTTTTTTGAATCAGGCGGTCGAGGCCGCCCTGTTCCAAGCCGAGCTCTGAGAGAAAAAGCGCCTTCTCCTCGGGATCCATGTCCGCAATATCCGCTTCAAGCTGTGCGCAGATCGGCAGCACCTCCGCGTCCTCCGCCTCTGCCAGCGCCTTGACCTTCTGATAATAGGGATTGTCGTCCAGCTTGCCGCCCGTAAAATCCTCCTCGCTGAGATTGGCGGCGTAGATGACCGGTTTTTTGGTCAGCAGCGCCACCTCGGCAAGCATCGCGGATTCCTCTTCGCTGCACTCGACCGTGCGGGCAGCTTGTCCCTGCTCCAGCGCAGCCATCACGCGCGCAAAAAAGTCCAGCTCGGCTTGCAGCGAGCGATCCCCTTTCAGCGCCTTTTGCGTGCGGTCGATACGCCGCTGCAGCAGCTCCATATCCGAAAAAATCAGCTCCAGATTGATCGTCTCGATATCGCGCAGCGGATCAATACTGCCCTCCACATGGACAATATCGTCGTTTTCAAAGCAGCGCACCACATGCACAATGGCGTCCACTTCCCGAATGTTGGCGAGAAATTTGTTGCCGAGTCCCTCTCCCTTGCTGGCGCCCTTGACAAGTCCCGCAATATCCACAAACTCGATCACCGCCGGCGTGATCTTTTGTGGGTGATAAAGCTCTGCGAGCGCGTCGAGCCGCTTGTCCGGGACAGCGACCACGCCCACATTGGGGTCAATGGTGCAAAACGGATAGTTGGCGCTTTGCGCCCCTGCATTGGTGATGGCGTTGAACAAGGTGGATTTGCCGACATTGGGCAATCCGACGATACCGAGTTTCATAATCCTTTCGGCTCCTCAATTTCAAATTTACGGCGCTTGGCGGCGGGCTCAGTCGTCCTTATCCGCCCCGCAGCATTTTTTATACTTTTTCCCGCTGCCGCAGGGGCACGGGTCGTTGCGTCCGATCTTCTGCGCGGCGGTCTTGCGCACGGTGCGCTTTTTGTCGGTGCCGTCGCTGACGGAAGCACCCGTCACCTTGGCGACCTGTTCGCGCTTGGGCTCCTCTTTTGTGCGAACCTCCACCGTCAGCATCGCTCTGGCCGTATCCTCCCGGATGGCGCTGATCATCTGATCAAACATATCCGAGCCCTCCATGCGATACATCATCACCGGGTCACGCTGGCCGTACGCCTGCAAGTGAATTCCGCGGCGCAGCTCGTCCATATTGTCGATGTGATCCATCCAATAACGGTCGACTGTGCGCAGCAGCACCACGCGCTCCAATTCGCGCATTAGCTGCTCGCCGTAGCGGCTTTCCTTATCCGTGTATTTCTCAAGAGCACGGTCGTAAAGCAGCTCGACAAGCTCTGTGCGTTCCATATCCTCAAGCTGCTGAGCCGTATAGCGGAAATCCTCGTCGCGGCACAGCCAGCCGTTATAATATTCCCGCAGCCCGTCCATGTTCCACTCGCTGTGATCCTCATTGTCAAGCGTATACTTCTGAACGGTCGTCTCAATCGCTTCGTGTATCATGCCGAGAATGCTGTCCTTGACGCTTTCCCCGTCAAGCACTTTATCCCGCTGGCCATAGATGACCTCGCGCTGGCGATTCATCACATCGTCATATTGCAGCACATCGCGCCGAATGCCGAAGTTGCGCTCCTCCACACGGCGCTGCGCATTTTCCACCATGTTGGTGAGCATTTTGTGCTCAATGGGCATATCGTCGTCGATGCGGAAGGTCTCCATCACCGAACGGAAACGATCTCCGGCAAAAAGCCGCATGAGGTCGTCCTCTGCCGAGAGGAAAAAGCAGGTCATACCGGGGTCTCCCTGACGGCCGGAACGGCCGCGGAGCTGGTTGTCGATGCGGCGGGATTCATGGCGCTCCGTGCCGAGAATATACAAGCCACCCGCCTGCTTGACAAGCTCCTCCTCCGGCTTGATCTCCTCCTGATATTTCTTTTCCAGTTCGCGGAAGGTGCGGCGCGCGCCGAGAATCTCCTCGTTGTCCGTCTCCCCGAAGCCGGTCGCCTCCGCAATCAGCTCCTCCGAAAAGCCCATGCGGCGCATTTCGGATTTGGCCATGAATTCGGGGTTGCCGCCGAGCTTGATGTCCGTGCCGCGTCCCGCCATATTGGTGGCGATGGTCACCGCGCCCGGCTTGCCCGCCTGCGCAATGATTTCCGCTTCTTTTTCATGATATTTGGCGTTGAGCACCTCATGCTTGATGCCGCGCGCTTTGAGCATCTTCGACAGACGCTCCGATTTATCAATGGATACCGTGCCGACGAGAACCGGCTGCTGCCGCTCATGACATTCGACGATTTGGTCAATAACCGCCTTGAATTTTCCCTGTTCGGTCTTATAGAAACGATCCTGCTGATCTTCGCGAATAACGGGGCGGTTGGTCGGAATCTCCACAACATCGAGCTTATAAATCTGCTGGAATTCCGTCTCCTCCGTCATCGCCGTACCGGTCATGCCGGACAGCTTCTTATACAGACGGAAATAATTTTGGAAGGTAATGGTCGCAAGCGTCTTGCTCTCGCGCTCTACCTTAACGCCCTCCTTCGCCTCAATCGCCTGATGAAGTCCTTCGTTATAGCGGCGACCGTACATCAAACGGCCGGTAAATTCATCGACGATAATGACCTCGCCGTCCTTGACCACATAGTCGATGTCCCGATGCATGACCCCGCGCGCCTTGATTGCCTGGTTGATATGATGAAGCAGGGTGACATTGTCCATATCCATCAGATTGTCGACATGGAAATAGCTTTCCGCCTTGTGCACGCCCGTCTGCGTCAGCGTGGCGGTGCGCGCCTTTTCATCGACAATATAGTCCGCGCCGTCGGTCGTCTGATCCTGATCCTCTTTGGTGTCCATCTCCTTGACCTTGATCAGCCGAAGGGTGCGCGCAAAGCGATCTGCCTGTTCATACAAATCGGTCGACTTATCCCCCTGCCCCGAAATGATCAGCGGCGTACGCGCTTCATCAATCAGGATGGAGTCCACCTCGTCAACGATGGCATAGGCGTGCTGTCGTTGCACCTTATCCTTTTTGTAAATGACCATGTTATCGCGCAGATAGTCAAATCCCAGTTCGTTATTGGTCGCATAGGTGATATCCGCCGCATAGGCCTCCTGCCGCTCCGGCGCACGCATTCCGTTGGTGATGAGTCCCACGCTCAGGCCGAGATAGCGATAAACCTTGCCCATCCATTCGCTGTCGCGGCGGGCAAGATATTCGTTGACGGTGACAATGTGCACGCCGTTTCCAGACAGCGCATTGAGATACGCAGGCAGAATGACCGTCTGCGTTTTTCCTTCACCGGTCTTCATCTCGGCGATACGCCCTTGGTGAAGAATGATGCCGCCCAGAATCTGTACGGGAAAGTGCGGTGTTCCCAGCACGCGGTCGGTCGCTTCCCGGCAAACCGCAAAGGCGTCGGGCAAAATATCGTCGGTCGTCTCCCCGTTTTGCAGGCGCGCGCGCAAAATATCCGTCTGTGCGCGCAGCTCCTCGTCACTCATGGCGCGGTAGGTATCCTCCAGCGCCAACACGCGATTGCAGATCGGTTGGATGCGCTTGATCTCCCGCTTGCTGTAATCGCCGAACAAAGCCTTTAAAATTCCCATTTTAAAATCCGTCCTTTCGGTAAACGGCCGCATAGCATTTCTATCAGATAGACATATTCCGTTCCATATTCCAGCCAGTATATCATATCATATATCCCCCGCGGATACAACCAAAAAAATTATGAACAACGGCCGTTTTCCTCCGCCCAAACGGCAAAAACGCAGAAAAACAGGCAAAAATCCCGAAGATCGGTAGGATTTCCGTCGCTTTTTGCTTGTTTTTTGTAAAATTTGGGTATATACTATAAACAGGAGATATTTGGCATTTCTTTCTTCTGTGTAAACGGTTTTGGCACAAAAGTCTCATATGCCGTATGATGCCATATGCTTATGCCGCATCATGTCATACACAAAAGAATGCCGATTGTCCGCAAGGAGAAGACTGCTCTTTTTTATGAAGGAAGAGTACGGAGGGGTTATCCAGTGTCCAGCGATTTACATTGTCATACCAAAATGTCCGACGGATCAATGGGAATTGAGGATCTCATTGCCATGGCCAAACGCCGCGGCATTTCCACATTGTCCATTACGGATCACGATACGACCGCCGCCGCAACCCGCGCGGTAATTATCGGCAGGCGGCAGGGACTGCATGTCATTCACGGCGTCGAATTTTCCACATCCGATCCCGCGCGCGACGGCAAAGCGCACCTGCTTTGCTATATGTGCGATACGCCCGATCGGCTGGAGGGCGTTTGCCGTGCAACGGGAGAAAAGCGCAAAAAGGCGGCGACCGAAATGGTTCGCCGCGTGATGCGGTATTATCCCATCACGCCTGAAATGATTGTTCACTGCGCAACCGGCAGTACCAACATCTATAAGCAGCATATTATGCACGCGCTGATGGACGCGGGCTATGCGGACTCCATCTTCGGCGAGGTGTTTGAAAAGCTGTTCGGTGAAAACGGCAGTGCCAGGGTGCCTATTGAGTATCCCGATGTGCGCGAGGTGCTGGAGCTGATTCACAGCGCCGGCGGCATTGCGGTGCTTGCTCACCCCTATATTTATCACAACGAGGCGCTGCTGGAAGAGCTGACCGCCCTCGGACTCGACGGCGTTGAGGTATGGCATCCCAGCCATTCCGAGCAGCAAACAGATGAACTCAAAGCATTTGCACAGCAGCATCATCTTGTGATGACCGGCGGCTCGGATGTTCACGGGATGTACAGCAACACCACCCGCGCGCTCGGCAGCACCTCTATGCCCGACGAGCAG
>JBJEIR010000077.1:0-3789 GCA_051877215.1 Acutalibacteraceae bacterium
CAAACAGCACCACCGGGATATAGCAGGCAAAGCTCAGCACCACCGTCAGCCACAGATATCGGAAGGGTCTGTCCTGTTTTTTTCGGGCACTTTGAAAAAACAGCACAACAATCAGCGCGCCGAGAACGGCAAAGGGGATGTTGCGGTAAATGCCCCAAGAAAACGGCGGTGTTGCGCCGGTCCATTCGTTCTGCGGCATCAGACACAGAGCAATCCGCGCCGCCGCCAGCGCCCATATAGCGACCGTCGTTTTTTTATGACCCTCGACCTGATACCGAGAGCGCCAAACATAGTAGAGCAAAACATAAAACAGCGTCATGGTAACGGATGTAATCAGCTTGCCGATGCCAAGTGCCGCCGTATAGTTTTCCAGCCCCGTAGTGCATAAGGCGAAAGCGCGGGGTACCAGATGAAAAGCATCTCCGCAGCCCAGCGTCACCGCCATGACGCCAAACAGAAGATACTGTTTTTGTCCCCTGCTGCCGCGGATCATCAAAATGCCGAGGGTGATGACCGTCACCAGATATACAATGTCAAACAGCGTTTCAAAAATTGCCTGCATAAATCATTCCTCCCGATATGGACTTAACAGCCTTGTTGTGAGCCGTAGATCACTCTGCGGATGATTTGCAGCAGCATATCGCAGTTTGGCTGTCCCTGTACCGACAGAATCAACAAATGATCCAACACAAAACCGACAAAGTCTTCTTTGGAAAAGGTCGGCGGGAAGGCATTTTTCGGGACAGACGGATCGCTTTGCAATATGTTCAGCATGCCCGCCTTCATATGGGCAAAGGTATGCTCCATAATGCTTTTGGCCTCGCCCCGTTTGGCGCCGGCAATACTGACGGAATGCCCCGTCAGAAAACCCGGATAGGCCTCTGTGCCTTTCATGATACGCGCGTATAGCTGTGCGACATAGTCGGCAAAGGACAAGCCGCTCCCCACTTGCGGTTGTGCCTGCGGCTGTACAGCCGCATACGCAGCCGTATGAAAAATCTCTCTCCAAATGCTCTCCACGGTAGCCAAAATGAGGGCATCCTTATCCGCGTAATAGTTATACAGCGTTCCCGATGCGATATGACATTCATGGGCGACCGAACGCATATTCAGCGCTTTTATGCCGTTTTCCGCCACCATACGCCTGCATACCTGCAAAATAGCCTCTTTCGATGTGATGACCGTGTTCAATCGGCATCCCTCCAAACTGAACAATGTTCATTATAGCGTGCTTTCTGTTGATTGTCAAGGCGACAGCCATATCTCGGATCAAGAAACCGACTTACTTTTGCACCTGTGTCGTTTGTCCGAGCCGTTGTCTCTTGACCCCGCCCCGTTTGCCATTTTGGGGTATAAAAAAAGACGGAAATTTTCAAATCCGTCTTTTTTATTCCGTTTATGTCAAATCTTGCTTCCTATATTCGGTTTGCGGCCAATCGGCTTGACTCTTGACCCTATGCCCAGGGATTGCTGCTTTCCGGCTGGCGAATACCTGTCAAAAGAAACTGCTCCCACAAATACCATTTGCCGTCCTTTGCCAAACGTAGCTTGACCGGGCGGGGATCGTCGGCACCGCCCGACGGAATATACAGCTTTGCAATGCCCTGCTCATCGTAAGAATGAGGATCGGATTTGACCACTACGGTATAGGGAGCTTTAGGCATATAGTCATTGCTCGGAACAGCCCCCTCAAAATACGAGCGCGGCACATAATCCTTGTCGCGGAATCGGTCGGCAATAAACTGCTTATCCATTCCGTTCATCGGTCTCGGTCCGCGAAGATTATCAAGCATCTGAAAACAAAGCTCTTTATCTGACGGGTAAAGGCACAGCGCGACGACCGTCAATGCCGCCGTATCAAACGGCGTCGAAAGCGCCGCCTCGGGCAGTGCTTTGAACGCCTCTAAGGTTTCGGGAAGCTTTGAAAAAACAATCCGTTCGGTCTTTTCGCCGTTACCCGCTGTCTGCGACGAATTGCTCAATTTATCAAAAAACGCCATCGTGAGACCCCTCCTGTGTTTGCTTTATCGGATGTGTATGCAGCGGCAAGCAATCGGTTATCCGTTTGCCCGTTTTCGGCAGAAAGCAACCGTCTTTGTTGTCCGTTGCGAGTCACCGGATGGATTCTGTTTTGTTTTCCTTATCGCCGGTCAGAATTTTCCACCGCCGCCTCCGTGCGTTGTACCGGAAGAGGAAACATGCGTCATCGAGCCGCCGGAACCGCCGTTTGTCTCTTTCGGCTTTGCCTGTCGGTCGACATGCGTATAGAGGAACAAATCGCTGCTTTCCGTGACATTCATGCTGTTTGCTTTCACATAGTCACTCGCCGCCGACTGGAAATGCACGGTTTTCAGCTTGCCTTTCATGATATTGGTGACAATCAGCGCAATGACAAAGCCGACAACCAACGCAATAATCAGGTTGCGCGCCACCTTAAAGGGCTCTTTCGGCAAATTGTTGACATCATACGGCTGTCCCGTTTTCGCCTGTGTAATAAATTCGTCGCACAACTCGGCATAGGTAGTAAACGCGTCTGCATACTCGCCGTCGCTCAAATCGGACAAAAATCGGTCGGATATGTACTCTCTTCCCGCATCCGTAATGGCGGTGATGCCATAACCGGTGGTGGTCATCCACCAGTCTCTGTCCTCCATACTGATCAGCAGCAAAATGCCGTCCTTATTCGCACCGAAGCCGTAGCCGTTATAATCGTAAAAATCGTCGGCATACGCCATCGGGCTTTGTCCGTAAAGCGTACTTGCCGTTACGACGACAATATCCATCTGTTGACGCTCACTGATCTCGTCGAGCCTCGCAAGCAATGTGCTTTCTTCTCTGTCGGTGAGCAGATCGGCTTCATCCACCAGCCTCGGCAATGTGCTTTCGTCTGCCGCAGGCGTCACATAATCATACGGCTGTCCCGTTTTTGCCTGTGTAATAAATTCGTCGCACAACTCGGCATAAGTAGTACACGCATCTGCATACTCGCCGTCGTTCAGCTCAGATAAAACCCGGCCGGATATGTACTCTCTTCCGGCATCCGTAATGGCAGTGATACCGTAACCGGCGGTCGTCATCCAGCAATCCCAGTCTTCCCTGCTGATCAGCAGCAAGATGCCGTCCTTATTCGCACCGAAGCCGTAGCCGTTATAATCGTAAAAATCGTCGGCATACGCCATCGGGCTTTGTCCGTAAAGCGTACTTGCCGTTACGACGACAATATCCATCTGTTGACGCTCACTGATCTCGTCGAGCTTTGCAAGCAATGCGCTTTCTTCGCTGTCGGTGAGCAGATCGGCTTCATCCACCAGTCTCGGCAATGTGCCTGCGGCAAACGCGGGCGTCACCGCCGTCACACAAAGGAGCAATGCAAGCAGCACGGTACATACTTTCTTCTTCATTGTCCGCACCCCCCTTACAGCAGCCACAGCAGATAGAAAAGTCCGAATGCCCTCGCTCTGATCGCAGCGGTCAACTCGAACAGCCACCTGCTGTACGCGCCCTTGTCAAGCGGCAAATGGTCGATATCATACGGCTGTCCCGTTTTTGCCTGTGTAATAAATTCGTCGCGCAACTCGGCATAAGTAGTACACGCATCTGCATACTCGCCGTCGTTCAGCTCAGATAAAACCCGGCCGGATATGTACTCTCTTCCGGCATCCGTAATGGCAGTGATACCGTAACCGGCGGTCGTCATCCAGCAATCCCAGTCTTCCCTGCTGATCAGCAGCAAGATGCCGTCCTTATTCGCACCGAAGCCGTAGCCGTTATAATCGTAAAAATCGTCGG
>JBJEIR010000078.1:0-16048 GCA_051877215.1 Acutalibacteraceae bacterium
GCTTTTTGACAGACTGAAAAATACGGGCGGCAAGCTGCCGCCCGTATTTTGATGCTCCGTTTTGTTTTCGTGCCTTTTTTATTCGCCGAGACAGGCCGCGCCGATGATGCCCGCGTCGTTGCCGAGGGTTGCGACACAAAGGCGCGTCTGGTTTTTGCTGTATTTGCTGTAGCGCTCGCGCTCGATATACACATTCAGCGGGTCGAGCAGCGTGTTGCCCTCCCGACAGATGCCTCCGCCGATGCACAGCACCTCCGGCTGAAAAATATTGATGATGTTGACCAGTCCGCACGCGAGGTATTCGATATAGCGGTCGACGACCTCTTTGCCGACGGGGTCGCCCTTGCGCATCGCGTCAAATGCCGTGCGGCCGCTGACCTTTCCCTGCTCGGCGGCGAGCTTGGCCGTGATGCTGTCGGGGTGAGCGGCGATGGCTTCTTTGGTCTGGCGGATCAGTCCCGTTGCGGAAGCGTACGCCTCCCAGCAGCCGCGCCGTCCGCAGCCGCATTCCTCGCCGCCTTCGACGATGACAATGTGCCCAAGCTCCGCGCCCGCAAAGTTGAAGCCGTCGTAAATTTTGCCGTCGATGATAATACCGCCGCCGACGCCCGTGCCGAGCGTGATGCAAAGGGCGCTTTTGGCTCCCTTTGCCGCGCCCGCGACCGTCTCGCCGAGTGCCGCCGCATTGGCGTCGTTTTCAATGTATACGGGCTTGCCGAGCAGGTCGCTCAGCTTTTGCCGCAGCGGAACCTCTTTGAAATCGAGGTTGCAGGAATATTCGACGACGCCCGTGTCGAGGTTGCAGGTGCCCGGACAGCCGACGCCGACATATAAAACATCGTCCATGGTGAGTCCCGCGTTTTCGACCGCCTGCCGCGCGACAGCGGCCATATCCGCCATGATGGCGTCCGCCTCCCGCGGAAGAGCGGTTTTGCACTGGGCCTTGGCGACAATGGCGTTATCACTGTTTACCACACCGGCGACAATATTGGTGCCGCCGAGATCAATGCCGATTCGTACCATAAAAATGACAAACTCCTTTCGGAACGGCTTATGCCTGATGATTGTATTTATTATATCCCATAAAAAGCCCTTCGTAAAGAGAAATTTCAAAAATGTATCGGCAGCCGTGTCCTATAGGCGGCAATTTGAGCGGGCACCGATTGCCAAACACAGAGAAATGTGATATACTTTTTTACATATGCGTCACAGACGCGCTTATACATTTCAGAATGAATGAATAGGAATAGATAAAAAGGGTGAGAGTGCATGGATGTGCGGGTCGGTGACCGGCTGGAAATGAAAAAACCGCATCCCTGCGGCGGGAATACCTTTGAGGTGCTGCGTTCGGGAATGGACTTCCGTTTGCGCTGTACCTCCTGCGGACATGAGCTGCTTGTTCCGCGCGCAAAGATCGAACGCTTCATTCGCCGCGTGGTGCGGGAATGACGGCGGCCGTGTACGGCATAGGAGGATACCGGCTGCCGATGCGTCAATTGATAGGCAGTCTATGTAGTTTTACATGCAATAAAAATCGGCTTTTCGGGGAAAAACGGGGAGGAACGGCATGCAGGAGCGTCTGGCGGAGGTCAAAAAGCGATATGAAGAGATCGAGGCGCGGCTGTGTGAACCCTCCGTGGCGGCGAATGCGGAGCAATACCGCTCGCTGATGAAGGAGCACACGGTTTTGCAGCCGATGGTCGCGTGCGGCGAACGCTATGAAAAGGCGTGCTGTGATATGCAGCAGGCGCAAGCGCTGCTTTCCTCCGAGAGCGACCCCGAGCTGAGGACGCTTGCACGGCAGGAATATGAGGACGGCAAGCGGCGCTGTGAGCAAATCAAGGAGGAGCTGCGGCGGCTGATGCTGCCGCGCGACCCCAATGATGAGCGCAGCGTGATTATGGAGATTCGCGGCGGTACGGGCGGGGAGGAATCCGCGCTGTTTGCCGCCGCGCTGTACCGCATGTACACCATGTATGCGCAGACCCACGGATTTTCGGTGGAGATGATCGGCTGCAACGAAACAGAGCTGGGCGGCTATAAGGAGGTCAGCTTTCTCGTCAGCGGCGACGGCGCGTACAGCCGCCTGAAATATGAGAGCGGCACGCATCGCGTGCAGCGTGTCCCCGAAACGGAAAGCGGCGGCCGTATTCACACCTCTGCGGCGACGGTGGCGGTGCTGCCCGAGGCGGAGGAGGTCGAGGTGGATATTGATCCGTCGGAGCTGCAAATCGACACCTTCCGCAGCAGCGGTGCGGGCGGACAGCACATCAACAAAACGGAATCCGCGATCCGCATCACCCACCTGCCCACGGGGCTTGTGGTGGAATGTCAGGATGAGCGCAGTCAGCATAAAAACAAAGACAAAGCGATGCGGGTGCTGCGTTCCCGCCTGCTCGAACGCGAGCAGGCGGCACAGCGCGATGCCATCGCGCAGGATCGTCGCATACAGGTCGGCAGCGGAGACCGCAGCGAGCGTATCCGCACCTATAATTTTCCGCAGGGGCGTGTGACCGATCACCGCATCGGTCTGACGCTGTATAAGCTCGACGCCGTGATGGACGGCGCGCTTGATGAGCTGATTGAGGCGCTGATGGCCGCCGAGCAGGCACAAAAGCTGACATCCGGCGAATCCGCAGCCAAGTAACAAAAAGACAGGAGGGGACCGATATGATCATGACGCGCCATCTGACGGGAAGCGCCGCCGATGTGGAAACGGCGGGTGCGCTGCTGCGGGAGGGACGGCTGGTTGCAATCCCCACCGAAACGGTCTACGGGCTTGCGGCGAACGCCTTTGACGAACAGGCGGTCGCGCGTATATTTGAGGCAAAAGGGCGCCCGCAGGATAATCCCTTAATCGTACACATTGCCGAGCGAACGGAGCTTTTTTCGCTTTGTGCGCGGGTGCCGAAGCAGGCGATGCTGCTCGCCGATGCGTTTTGGCCGGGTCCTCTGACCGTCATTTTGCCGCGCACGGCGCGCGTGCCGGCGGTTGTTTCGGCGGGACTGCAGACCGTGGCGGTGAGAATGCCGTCTCATGCGGTCGCACAGGCGGTCATTCGAGCCGCGGGCGTACCGCTGGCGGCGCCCTCTGCCAATCTGTCCGGCAGCCCGTCTCCGACGACGGCGGCGCGGGTTGCCGCCGATATGGACGGGCGCATCGACGCGATCGTGGACGGCGGAGAGTGCAGCGTCGGGGTGGAGTCGACCGTTGTGTCGCTTTGCGGGCAAACGCCGCGGCTGCTCAGACCGGGCGGCATCACGCTGCCGATGCTTGAAAAGGTGATCGGGGCGGTCGAGGTGGACGATGCCATCACCCATCCCGTGCGGGAAGGGACGGCGGTCGCCTCTCCCGGCATGAAATATAAGCATTATGCACCGAGAGCGGCGGTGACGCTGCTGCGCGGTGAAGAAGCGGCGTTTGCCGACTATGTCAACGCGCACGCGGGCGACGGCGTGATGGCGCTCGCCTTTGACGGGGAGACAGAACGGCTGACCGTGCCGTATTTGACCTACGGCGCGCGAAACGACCCGCAGCGGCAGGCGCACTGCCTGTTTGAGCGCCTGCGTGAGGCGGACGACCGCGGCGCGACGGTGCTGTATGCGGCTTGTCCGTCGCCGAGCGGCGTGGGGCTCGCGGTCTATAACCGCCTGCTGCGCGCGGCGGCGTTTCGGGTGATCTCACTGTGATACCGCCTCATGACGGATCGGTTTACCGCGCAGAAACAGGCTTTGCCCGGCGGAAAAAGGGCGCAAAGCGGCGCTTTTTTTACACATCGGGCGGCGCTTTTGACAGAAAGAACAGGGCGTATAGATATGAAAGCTCAACAGGGAAAAAAACCAATCGTATGGGGTCTGACGGGCCCCACCGGTGCGGGCAAAAGCACGGTCACGGCGCTGCTTTCACAGCACGGCTTTGCGGCGGTGGACGCCGATGCGCTGGCGCATGAGGCGACACAGGCGCAAAGCCCCTGCCTGTCGCTGCTTGTACAGGCGTTTTCTCCGGCCATTCTCCGCCCGGACGGCTCGCTTGACCGCGCGGAGCTTGCGCGGCGCGCCTTTTGCAGCGAGCAAGCGCATCAAACACTCAATAACATTGTGCATCCGTTTGTAATGGCGCGTATGCGGGGCATACTAGAAACCGAAGAGGCGGAACGGTTCGTGCTGGATGTGCCGCTTTTGTTTGAAAGCGGCGCGGATGCGCTTTGCGACCGCACCTTGGCGGTTCTTGCTCCCGCAGCGCTGCGCCTGTCGCGCATCATGCAGCGCGACGGGATTTCGGAACAACGGGCAAGACAGCGCATGAAGGCTCAGCCGGACGATGCGTTTTACCGGGAGCGGGCAGACGATATTTTGGAAAACGACGGCGCGCCGCAAACGCTTGTCAGACAGGTAAAGGCGCTGCTGAACAGGGAGGGATTCACATGAGCACGCAAGCGACTCCCCGCCGAACAACCGGCAGACGCACGGCCGCGCGCAAGCGCAGGGGGCGAAAACGGCGGTGGTGGCCGCTTATCTGCCTGCTGCTGCTTGTCATCGGACTTGTCGCGATCGGCGTTGCGCTTTTCGGCGGCTATGAGGGCTATGTTCGTTCCACCTTCCGCCTTCAATATTACGACGAGGTGCTGACCTATGCCGAGCAGTACGGTATTGAGCCGTCGCTTGTGTACGGGGTGATCCGCACCGAAAGCAATTTTGATCCCGATGCGCATTCCTCGGCGGATGCGTTCGGACTGATGCAGGTGACCGAATCGACGCTCGAGTGGGCACAGCACCGTTCGGAGGAATTTGACGGGATATCGGCACAGCAGCTTTTCGACCCGCAGGTCAATATCCGGTGCGGGGTGTATGTGCTCTCCCTGTTGTCGGAGATGTTTGACGATGAAGATACGGTGATCGCCGCCTATAACGCGGGGCTTGGCAATGTGCAGGAGTGGCTGGAAAACCCCGCGTATTCGGATGACGGGATCACCTTACATACGATCCCCTTTGAGGAGACGCGCCATTATGTACAGCGCGTGCGTTCCGCACAGGCGATCTATCAGAACTATTATCATGTGGACGATGCGCTTGCCGGATAGGGGCAAAGAAGGCCGAAAAGCCCCGTCCGACAAACCAATGTGAAAGGAGTCAATCGAATATGGAAGAAAAAAGCAAGCTCGATCAGATGAGAGACGATCTTTTCTATCAGCCCAAACAGGCGGCCAAAACGCTTTCAAAAGAGGAGATCGCCGCGTCGGATGCGTATTGTGAGGACTATAAGGCGTTCATGAACGCCGCCAAGACCGAGCGCGAGGCGGTGGAATTCGCCATCCGTGAGGCGGAGAAAAAGGGCTTTCGCCCGTTTGACCCGCATGAGCAGCTAAGCCCCGGCGATCGCGTCTATTACAACAACCGCGGCAAAGCGCTGCTGCTGGCGGTGATCGGCTCGCACAAAATCACCGACGGCGTGTCCATCGCGGCGGCGCATATCGATTCGCCGCGCCTGGATTTAAAGCCCAATCCGCTGTATGAAAATCAGCAGCTCGCCTATTTTGACACGCATTATTACGGCGGCATCAAAAAATATCAGTGGACGGCCATTCCGCTTGCGCTTCACGGCGTGATCGTGCGCAAGGACGGCACGACGGTGACCGTGCGCATCGGCGAAGATCCCGGCGACCCCGTTTTTTGCGTGACCGATCTGCTTCCGCATTTGGCGTCCGAGCAGATGAGCAAGCCCGCTTCCAAAGTGGTCGCCGGCGAAGCGCTCGACCTGCTGATCGGTTCCCGGCCGATTGCAGATGAAGAGGGAAGCGACCTGGTCAAGCTCAATGTGATGCGCCTGCTCCATGAAAAATACGGCATTGTCGAATCGGACTTTCTGTCCGCCGAGCTGGAGATCGTACCGGCGTTTCCCGCACGCGACCTCGGCTTTGACCGCAGCATGATCGGCGCATACGGCCACGACGACCGCGTGTGCGCCTATCCTGCCCTGACCGCTATTTTGGATTTGGATACCCCCGCATATACGGCCTTGACGGTGCTCACCGACAAGGAGGAGATCGGTTCGGACGGCGCAACGGGCATGAAATCCTTCTATCTTCCGTATTTTATCGACGATTTGGCCGCCTGCTTCGGCGAAAAAGGGCATCATGTGCTGTCCCGTTCGCTGTGCCTGTCCGCCGATGTCAATGTCGCGTTTGACCCGCTTTATCCCGATGTGGTGGAAACACGCAACTGCGCAAAGCTCAACGGCGGCGTGGTGCTGACCAAGTACACCGGCTCGGGCGGCAAGAGCGGCACCTCCGACGCGCACGCCGAGCTGATGGGCGAGCTGCGCCGCATTATGGACGACGCGGGCGTCATCTGGCAGGTCGGTGAGCTCGGCAGGGTGGATCTCGGCGGCGGCGGAACGGTCGCAAAATATATTGCCAACCTCGATGTGGACACGGTGGATCTCGGTGTGCCGGTGCTCTCTATGCACGCGCCGTTTGAGGTCGTTTCCAAGCTCGATGTGCATATGGCGCACAAGGCGTTCTATGCGCTTCTCAACAGACAATAACAGCGTGCGTTAAAAAAATCCCGCCGACGGATACGGTAGGCTTACCGTGCCCGTCGGCGGGATTTGCTGCGTTTAGGGATTTGTTCAGACCATCAGGTCGCACACGGCGGAGGAAAATGCCACCGGGTCCTCGACCGGCAGCCCCTCGATCAGCAGCGCCTGGTCATACAGCAGCTTCGTGTAAGCGGCCAGCTTATCGCGGTCGCTGTCGTAAAGCGCCAGCATCTTATTCCAAATGGGATGGTGCTCGTTGATCTCCAGCACGCGGGTCGCCTTGAATTGCTGTCCCTGCTCGCCGGGCATGGACTGCAGCACCTTTTCCATCTCCAGCGACAGGCCGCCCTCGCTTGTCAGGCAGACCGGGTGGGACTTGAGTCGGGAGGACAGCTTGACGGCGGACACCTTTCCGTCCAGAGCCTCCGTCATACAGGCAAACAGCTCCTTATACTGCTCCTCCTGCTCCTTTGCCTGCTGTTTCTCCTCCTCGCTCTCCAGCCCGAGATCGCCGTCCGAAACATTCTTAAATTCCTTGCCCTGATATTCGTGCAGCGCCCGCACGCAGAACTCGTCCACATCCTGCGTCAGATACAGAATCTCAAAGCCGTGCTCACGCACCATTTCGGTTTGCGGCAGGCGGTCAAGCGCTGCACGGTCAGCGCCGCAGGCGTAATAAACGGCATTTTGGCCTTCCTTCATGCGGCCCACATATTCGGCGAGCGTGGTCGGCTTTTCGCTCGCAGAGGACGCGAACAGCAGCAGATCCTGCAGCAGCTCTTTGTTGCGGCCGTATTCGCTGTACACGCCGTACTTGAGCTGCAGGCCGAAATGCTCGAAGAATTTGTCGTAATTCTCGCGGTCGTTTTGCTGCATGGCATACAGCTCGCTCTTGATCTTCTTTTCCAGACGGGAGGCGATGATCTTGAGCTGGCGGTCATGCTGCAGCAGCTCGCGTGAGATGTTCAGCGACAGGTCCTGAGAATCGACCAGTCCCTTGACAAAGCTGAAGCAGTCGGGCAGCAGATCGGCGCATTTGTCCATGATCAGCACGCCGCTCGCATACAGCTGCAGCCCCTTCTCATATTCGCGGGAGTAATAATCGTACGGTGCGCGGGAGGGGATGAATAACAGCGCGTTATAGGTGGCGGCGCCTTCGGTGGAGCTGTGAATCACGCGGGCGGGGTTTTCGTAATCGTGGAATTTTTCTTTATAAAATGTGTTATAGTCCTCATCGGTCAGCTCGTTTTTGTTTTTGCGCCACAGCGGCACCATGCTGTTGAGCGTTTCCACCTCGGTGACGTCTTCGTAATCCTCCGCCTTGTCGCCCTCGGCGCCCTCTTTGAGACGGCTCTGTGTCACCGGCATTTTGATCGGATAGCGGATATAGTCGGAATATTTTTTAACGAGCTGCTTGAGACGGTAGGTCTCAAGAAATTCGTCATAGTTTTCCTCTTCCGTGTTCGGCTTGATGTGCAGCACGATCTCGGTGCCGACGCTGTCCTTTTGCGCCTCTTTCACGGTGTAGCCGTCCGCACCCTCCGATTCCCAGACATACGCCTGATCGCTGCCGAAGGCGCGGCTGGTGACCGTCACGCGGTCACTGACCATAAAGGCGGCATAAAAGCCCACGCCGAACTGCCCGATGATGTCCACATCGTTTGCGCTGCCCCTATCGTCGGTTTCCTGTAGGTCCTTTTTAAAGGCAAGCGATCCGCTTTTGGCGATGACGCCGAGATTTTGCTCCAGCTCGTCCTTGGTCATGCCGATGCCGTTGTCCGTGATTGTCAGCGTGCGCGCCTCTTTATCGGGCAGCAGCGAAATCACAAATTCGCTGCGGTCAATGCCGGTGACATCGTCGCTGAGCGATTGATAATAGAGCTTGTCCAGCGCGTCGCTCGCATTGGAAATGAGCTCCCGCAGAAAAATTTCGCGATGGGTGTAAATGGAATGGATCATGAGATCAAGCAGCCGCTTCGATTCCGCTTTAAATTGTTTTTTTGCCATATCAAACAGCCTCCTTGTAAAAATAAACCGGTTTTGTCCGCCGAAAACAATCCCGAAGAACGGCGGTTTTAGCACTCTAAGACCAAGAGTGCTAAAACAGTATACCGCACTGTGTCGAAAAAGACAAGAGGGGTTTTTTGAAAATTTTGTAAACAGTGGAAAGGCGTTCCTTTTCCGCCGCTGTGTAGAGACAAAAGCGCTAAAAATGACGGAAAGCACCGTCAAAATTTCAAAACCGAAGAAAAAAAGCGGGAAAATTGTCGTAAAAATTGTGTCTATTCACAATTGTTTCTTGCATATCTTTATAGTATAATGTCAAATAAAGAGTGGCCGACAACGCTGTCGGACGGTCTCATTTTTTTAAAAAGCATCTATCAATAAAGAGGAGGATTCATCATGAAAAAGCGTATTTTGGCTGTTTTGGCGGCTGCTGCGATGGGCGTGATGCTGTTTGCGGGATGTGCAAGCGCGCCGTCCGGCACGACCGGCGAAAGCAATTCCACCACCGCTGCGGGCTCCGAAGCGGGAGGCACCTTTGTCATCGGCGGCATCGGCCCGCTGACCGGCGGCACCGCACAGTACGGCACGGCCGTCAAAAACGGCGCGGAGATCGCCATTAAGGAGATCAACGAGGCGGGCGGCGTCAACGGCATGAAGCTCGAACTCAATTTCCAGGATGACGAAAACAATGCTCAAAAAGCGATCAATGCCTACAACCTGATCAAGGACAGCGGCGCGAAGGTGCTGCTCGGCACGGTCACCAGCACACCCTGCGTGGCGGTTGCCGAACTGACCAAGGAAGACAATATGTTCCAGCTCACTCCCTCCGGCTCGTCCGCTGACTGCGCGAAGAACGACAATGTGTTCCGCGTATGCTTCAACGACCCGAACCAGGGCGCTGCGTCGGCTGCATATATCTCCGACAACAAGCTGGCGACCAAGGTCGCGGTCATTTATGACAGCTCGGATGTGTATTCCGCGGGTATCTATCAGACCTTCAAGGATAAGGCTGCCGAAAAGAATCTGGAGATCGTGACCGAGCAGGCGTTCACCTCCAGCAACAACACCGATTTCTCGGTCGCGCTGCAAAAGGTCAAGGAGAGCGGCGCGGAGCTCGTTTTCCTGCCGATTTATTATCAGCAGGCGGCGCTCATCCTGCAGCAGGCTGACAAAGCGGCTCTCGATGTGAAGTTCTTCGGCTGTGACGGTCTCGACGGCGTGATTCCGCAGCTCGGCGACGATGCGGCGCTCGCGGAAGGCGTGATGCTGCTGACCCCGTTCGTGGCGGATGCGCAGGACGACATGACCAAGAAGTTCACCTCCACCTACAAAGAGACCTACGGCGAGACCCCGAACCAGTTTGCCGCGGACGCGTATGACGGCGTTTATGCGATTAAGGCGGCTCTTGAGAAGGCAAATGTGACGGATGCGTCCGTTGATCCGTCCGCACTTTGCGAGCAGCTCAAGACGGCTATGACGCAGATCACCGTAGAGGGTCTGACCGGCACAATCACCTGGACCGCCGACGGCGAGCCGAATAAGGATGCCAAGGGTATGGTAATCCAAAACGGCACCTATGTCGGAATGTAATCCATTTTCCTAAAAATTAAAAACGATTGGGCTTGCGCGGGGCTGCTTCTCGGTTTGCGGGAAACAGCCCCGCGTCTTTTTGCCGGCGTCGGCCGCTTGCTTTCTTGCAGGTTTTTCTCCCTTTTGCTGCAAAAAAACAAAAAATCAAATTTTCTGCGGAGAATTTGTTGTATTGGTTGCCCGTTTGTGATATACTGGGATATATTTATTATATATATGCCTGTGATGCCTATGCTTTAAGCGGTAACGGCATGGGCTTTATTTTGAGAAGTAGGAGGCAAATCTATGAGTGTTCTCTCCTTGCTGATCAGCGGACTGAGCCTCGGAAGCGTGTATGCCCTGATCGCACTTGGGTATACGATGGTCTACGGCATTGCGAAAATGCTGAACTTCGCCCACGGCGATGTCATCATGGTGGGCGGCGTATTGATATTTGAGGTGACCTCCGTATTCGGACGAAGCTTTCAGGGTACGCCCCTTGCGGATTGGATGCCTTTGTTTGGGCTGCTCGCGGCCGTTGTGGGCTGTACCGTTCTCGGCGTCATCATTGAGAAAGTCGCCTATAAGCCGCTGCGCAGCGCCTCCTCTCTCGCGGTGCTTATCAGTGCCATCGGCGTCAGCTACTTGCTGCAAAATGTCGTGCTGCTTTCATTCGGCTCGCAGAACCAGTCGGTTTCCTTCCCGTTCATGAAAGCGCTTGCCTTGCAGTTCGGTGAGCTGACCGTACAGGGAGAGACGGTGATTACGATTGCCGTGACGGTGATCATCATGATCGCGCTGACGCTGTTTATTCACTTTACCAAATCCGGCAAAGCGATGCGCGCCGTATCGGAGGATCGCGGGGCGGCACAGCTGATGGGCATCAATGTAAACCGCACGATCTCGCTGACCTTTGCCATCGGTTCTGCGCTGGCCGGCATCGCGGGCTTCCTGTATTTGGCGTCTTACAGCCAGGTAGGTCCTTATATCGGCACCATGCCCGGCATCAAAGCCTTTACGGCGGCGGTCATCGGCGGAATCGGCTCCATTCCCGGGGCCATGATCGGCGGGCTGGCGCTCGGCATTATCGAGCAGGTCAGCAAATCGGTGCTGTCGGAATTTCAGATGGCGGCGCTCGCTGATGCGGTCGTGTTCCTTGTGCTGATTCTCGTGCTGCTGATCAAGCCGACCGGCCTGCTCGGCAAGAAAATCAGCGAAAAGGTTTGAGGAGGTACGAAAAGTGGAAAAGACAAAACGATTCCGTGCCTCGACCAAAAAGAAAATCGGTATCTTGGCGGGCTTGCTCATTGTGTTTGCCGTTGTGCAGCTGATGATGTCCATGGGCATGATCCAAAGCCATATGCAGGGGCTTCTTGTTCAGATTTGCTACAATGTGATTCTTGCCGTATCGCTGAATTTGACGGTCGGCGTGCTCGGAGAGCTCAGCCTCGGCCATGCAGGCTTTATGTGCGTGGGCGCATTTGTCGGTGCGTTTTTCTCCGTGTTTACAAAGGATATGATCCCCGATTGGTACATTCGCTTTCCGCTCGCGTTGATACTCGGCGGACTTGTCGCGGCGCTCTTTGGATTGCTGATCGGCATTCCCGTTTTGCGTCTGCGCGGCGATTATCTGGCGATTGTGACGCTTGCCTTCGGTGAGATCATTTGGAACCTCTGCTCCGTGCTGTATATTGCCACCGATGCCAACGGCTTTCATTTTCAAATCGGCGGCACGGGCATCGAGGGGCTGGACGCCGCCTCTGCCACGCAGATCGCCAACGGCGCACAGGGAATCGCCAATATTCCCCGTCTGCCCCAGCAGTATCAGACAATGTTCATCATCGGCTTTGTTTTGGTTTTCCTGACCGTATGGGCGACGCTCAACCTGATTCATTCCCGCACGGGCCGCGCGATCAAATCCATTCGCGACAACCGCATTGCGGCCGAATCGGTCGGCATCAGCACCACCAAATATAAGCTCATCACACTGGTCATATCCGCCTTTTTTGCCGGTATCGCGGGTGTGCTCTATTCTCAAAACGCCGGCGTCGCGTTTCCGTCGCAGGCGGATTACGGCTATGTCATGAGCATTCAGATTCTCGTTTTTGTGGTTCTCGGCGGTATGGGCTCGACGCTCGGCTCGATCATTGCGGCGATTGCGCTGACGGTACTGCCCGAATGGCTGCGCTTCCTCAAGGATTATCGGATGCTGATTTATGCGGTCGTGTTGATCGTGGTCATGCTGCTCAACAACTCGCCCGCCTTTAAAAATATGATCGACGCGTTCAAAGCGCGGTTTAAAAAACCTGTAAAGCCTTCCCGAAAGGAGGCAAAGTAAGATGGCGCTGCTGGAAGTAAACCATCTGAGCATCCAATTCGGCGGATTGAAGGCGGTCGACGATTTCAATCTGTCCATTGAAAAAGGCGCGCTGTATGGGCTGATCGGTCCGAACGGCGCGGGCAAGACCACCGTTTTCAATATGCTGACGGGTGTGTATAAGCCCACCTCCGGTTCGTTTTATTTGGAGGAAAAGGATCTGACGGGGAAATCCCCTATCGAGATCAGCAAAAGCGGCATTGCCCGCACCTTTCAGAACATTCGCCTGTTCAATAAGCTTAGTGTCATCGACAATGTGAAAATCGGACTGCATAACCGCTACCGCTACGGGGTGTTTACGGGCATTTTCCGTCTGCCGAAATTCTTCTCCACCGAAAAGGCGATGAATGAGGAAGCGCACAAGCTGCTGCGCGTGTTTGACCTTGACGGGGAAGCCTCTCTTATGGCGGCGAATCTCCCCTACGGCAAGCAGCGCAAGCTGGAGATTGCCCGTGCGCTTGCCACCAATCCGAAGCTGCTGCTGCTGGATGAGCCGGCGGCGGGTATGAACCCGAACGAGACCGCCGAGCTGATGGACACCATTCGCTTTGTACGGGACACCTTTGATATGACCATCTTGCTGATTGAGCACGATATGCGGTTGGTTTCCGGCATTTGCGAGCAGGTATCGGTGCTCAATTTCGGCACCGAGCTGTCCAAAGGGGCGACGGCAGATGTGCTCAAGGATCCGAAGGTCATCACCGCGTATCTCGGCGAATAAAGGAAAGGGGCTTTGTCATACGATGGCTATGCTGACTGTGGAAGACTTGCGCGTATCCTATGGAATGATCGAGGCGATCAAGGGAATCTCCTTTGAAGTCGAAGAAGGGGAGATCGTCGCACTCATCGGCGCAAACGGCGCGGGAAAAACCACCATCCTGCACACGGTGACAGGGCTGTTAAAAGCGCGCACCGGACGCATTGATTTTGAAGGGCATAATCTGATTAAAACGCCGGCACATAAGATTGTTTCGCTCGGTATGGCGCATGTCCCCGAGGGGCGCCGGATTTTTCAGCAGCTCACGGTTTTGGAAAATTTGGAGATGGGCGCCTTCACCCGCAAGGACTCTGCACAGATCAATCAGACGCTCAAAAAAGTATACGGGCATTTTCCCCGCTTGGAGGAGCGCAAAAAACAGATTGCGGGTACGCTCAGCGGCGGCGAGCAGCAGATGCTTGCGATGGGGCGCGCGCTCATGTCCAATCCGCGCATTATGCTGATGGATGAGCCGTCGATGGGGCTTTCGCCGCTGTATGTGTCGGAAATTTTTGACATCATCCGCGAGATCAACAACGCGGGCACCACGGTGCTTTTGGTCGAGCAGAATGCCAAAAAGGCGCTCGATATTGCCAACCGCGCGTATGTTTTGGAGACCGGCACCATCCGCATGAGCGGCGATGCGAAAGCGCTTGCCGACAACGAGGATGTGCGCCGCGCGTATCTCGGCGGCTGACGGCTTGCCGCTTTCGGCGGCGATGAGCCGATCGGCGAAAAACACCATCAAAAACCATGCAAAACAAGGCGGATTTCTCCCAAAACCGCCTTGTTTTTTGTATGTATTTATGCTATGGTAGAAGCACCAAGTTTATAAAACAGGAGGGCGTTTGCCTATGAAACAACCGTGGTGGAAAAGCGCGGTCGCCTATCAGATTTATCCGCGCAGCTTTAAGGACAGCAACGGCGACGGCGTCGGCGATATCCGCGGCATCATCGAGAAGCTGGATTATCTGCAGGAGCTCGGCATTGATGTCGTGTGGATCAGTCCGCTGTATCAATCCCCGATGGATGACAACGGCTACGACATTTCCGATTATTACAGCATTGATCCGCTGTTCGGCACCAACGAGGATATGTATGAGCTGATCGACGAAGCTAAAAAGCGCGGTATCAGGATCATTATGGATCTGGTCATCAATCACTGCTCCGACGAGCATGAGTGGTTTCAAAAGGCGCTGGCCGACCCCGATTGTGAGGAGGCGGGATATTTCTATTTCCGCAACAGCAAAAACGGCCCGCCCAACAACTGGCGTTCCATGTTCGGCGGCTCGGTGTGGGAAAATGTCGGCGGCGACCGCTATTATATGCACCTTTTCGGCAAAAAGCAGCCCGATCTCAACTGGGAAAATCCGAAGCTGCGTGAAAAGCTGTACGAAATGATCCGCTGGTGGCTCGACAGGGGCATTGCGGGCTTCCGTGTGGACGCGATCGTGCATATCAAAAAGGATCCCGATCTCGCCTCCCATCCCGCCGACGGTCCCGACGGTATGTGCGGGCTGTGCGGCTGGGCGCGCAACGCCAAGGGAATTGACGAGTTTTTGGCCGAAATGCGCGACAAGGCGTTTACCGGCTATGACCCCGACTGCATGACGGTCGCGGAGGCGCCCGGCGTGCCGGCGGACGAGCTGTACCGTTATGAGGGTGAAAACGGCTATTTCAGCATGCTGTTCGACTTCACCTACAGCGAGATCAACATTATGTACGGCGGCTGGGAAGATGCGCGCCCGATGGAGGATATCCCCGTCACCGAGCTGCGCGACATGATTTTCAAGCACATGGAGGACGCGCAAAAAGCCGGATGGCCGGCGGTTTACCTCGAAAACCACGACTATTCCCGCTCGGTCAACAAATATCTTCCGACCGGTGAGGAGCGCAATTATCACGGCGCGACCATGCTCGCGACCATGTATCTCAATCTTCGCGGCACCCCGTTTATTTATCAGGGGCAGGAGCTCGGCATGACCAATATCCATTTCGACTCCATTGATGAGATCAACGACATCAGCTCGCGCAATCATTGGAACAGCGGCCTTGCGGCGGGACTTTCGGAGGAGAAGATCATGAAGGGCCTCAACGGCTACAGCCGCGATCAGAACCGCGTGCCGTTCCAGTGGGACGACAGCGAAAACGCGGGCTTTACCACCGGCAAGCCGTGGCTCAAGGTCAACCCGAATTATGTGGAGATCAATGCCAAGGCCGAGCAGGCGGACCCCCATTCCATCCTCGCTTATTACAAGAAATTGGTGAATGTGCGTAAATCTTCCGTCGTGTCCGATGCGCTCAGTCTCGGAGATTTTGAGCCGGCGCTTTTGGAGGACGGCGATATCATCGCGTATAAGCGAATCGGTGAGCAGTCCTCGGCACTGGTCATCAACAATTATCTGAACGACACCCATTCGCTCACGTTGCCCTGCGCAGTCAAGAGCGTTGTCATCTCCAACTATGACGAGGTGGCGCTCGACGGCGACAAGCTGACGCTTGCACCGTATCAGGCGGTCGTGTTTGAGCTGTAAACACCGCCTTACAGCATATTTGGGAAACGGTTTTTACCCGCCCACAAAGACAGATTCTTTGCCCAAGTGTTCGAAAGGACACTTGGGCAGTTTTATTCGCCTTACGGCGAGTGATATTGCGAAAGCAGTGATATTTGGCTGTCGCCAAGTGTTATTGCCTGCGGCAGTTTTGCGGGCTGATTCTTCCCATCGGAAAAGTCTGTTGCACCACTGCCTCCCTCTGATGAGGGAGGTGGCAAAAATCTTTGATTTTTGACGGAGGGAGA
>JBJEIR010000079.1:0-16032 GCA_051877215.1 Acutalibacteraceae bacterium
TATTTCGGGTGGGTATAGACCTGATACATCAGGCGGTATTTCTTCCCGTGCTTTTTTGCCGTCCAGTAGGGTATCTCGTCAATAAACCGCCACAAGTCCTCAACATCTGTGGGGGCTTTCGCCATAAACTCAGCTTCCACCTTACTCATACAGTATTCGGTGGACTGAACGATAAGGTCATCGAGATTGTCGAAATACTGATACAGGCTCGCAACATTACAGCCGCAGGCATCCGCAATGGCTTTTACACCGACAGCGGTCAGTCCGTTCTCCGCATAGCAGTCGAAACATTTTTCCATCATCTCGATTTGCTTTGCTCTGCGGGCTTCTTCGTTTACCGTACGCAATCAATTTTCCCTCTTTCTTGCCAAAAAAAGCAAATACTTATTTATATTTTACTGTTTTTGCTTTGCTATGTCAAGCAGATATTGCAAAAATCATCGATTTTTTTGCAAATTTTAAGAATCGCTGAATTGTCCCTTCATCCTATTTCCCTGCGAACATTTTTAACTATTGTACACGATATGTAGGAAAGCGGAAATTGTCACCGTGTATTTTAGAACAAACCGTGGCAACAATTGAATAGGCAGACATAAAGATTGCCCCGATGCGTTTTCGTTTGTCTGAATCCTCATCGGGGCTGAAACCGAAAAGAAACCGGGGCGGTTGCCAATCGGCAAAACAAACCGCAACCGCCCCGCCTGATGTTTTTCAACTATTCGGCATCCTTATTTTTATCCTTATTTTCCCTTTATCCTTATTTTTCCCACGGAATCGCGCACAGCGCCTCCGCCACCGGCTCTCTCATCCACACCTCCGGCGTAATGCGCAGTGTGAAGCCGCAGGCGCTGTCCGCCGCCCACTCGTTCATCGGCGCGCGCGGCAAGCCGTACATCGCCATAATCAGCATGATGACCCCGCCGTGGGTCACGACCACCGACTCCGTGTCCCCGCTTTTCATCAGCTCGCGCACCAGCTCCTCAAACGCTCCCGCTACCCGCTTCTGAAAAGCGTCGGGCGCTTCTCCAAAGGGAATGTCGCCGCGCTTGCCCGCCAGCCAATCGGTAAAGGTGGGATTCTGCTTGAGCTGAGAAAGCGGCTTGCCGTCCCATTCGCCCAAATCGCACTCGGTCAGACCGGGGACCACCTCCGCCCGACAGCCCGGATAGAGCACCTCCATCGTCTGCTTACAGCGCAGCAGCGGACCGGTAAAATAGCGCGTACCCGTCGGATACGCAAAGACCCGCTTTTTTTCCAGCAAATCGGTAAGCCCCTGCGCAGACAGCGGCAAATCGGTTCTGCCGATGTACAGCTGCTTTTCGTTTGCCTCCGTCATGCCGTGGCGCAGCAGATGAATTTTATAGGTTTTCATGGTTAATCCGTCCTCTCCGACATTTCCAGAAAAAGTTTTCGCTTTCTTTCGATTGCGTCTTTACAAACGCAAAAAATTGTAATATAATAGCCTTCCATTTACTCACCGTATATTTTTGCGGACGCTTTGCGCCGCCGTAAGAGGGTTTGTGCAACAATGAATATTCCGTTTTCCAGAATCATCACCCTGCTGCGCAAGGAACGCGGCATCAGTCAGAAAAAAGCGGCCGCCGATCTCGGCATTTCCCAGGCGCTGCTCTCCCATTATGAAAAAGGTATCCGCGAGTGCGGATTGGATTTTGTCGTTCGCGTCGCCGACTATTACGGCGTCTCCTGCGACTATCTGCTGGGGCGCACCGCCGATAAATCGGGCACCACCATCTCCATCGACGATATTCCCGACACCCCGGGCAGTGCGGCGGACAACGCGGTGCCCCTCGGCAGTATTGCGGTGCTGTATAAAAAGCTGATTGTCAACTCGATGCACATTTTATTTGACCTGCTGCAAAAATGCGAAAACAAGGGCGTGACCGAGCAGGCGTCGGCATTTCTGATGCTGTCGGTTTATTCCGTTTTCCGTCATATTTACGCCGCCAATCCGAAAAATCTCCCCGCTCTCTTTTCCGTATCCGACGATATGTTCCGCCCGAATGCGGCGGCGGAAATCATCAAAAGCTCCGCGCGTCTGTCCGCCTTGTGCAGCGGCCGCCCGTGCGGCGATTATGAGCCGCTTTCGGCTGATAAAATGCCGCTCATTCTGCCCGACAATCTCTCAAGGGAATACCCGCTGTTTGCGTCCAGTCTGTTTACCCTGCTAAAAAATGCGGAAGCGCTGATTGAGTGATTTTTTCAAGCCCGTTATATGCAAGCCCGTATAATAAGCACCGACGGTATGCCGTACCGTCGGTGCTTTTTTCACACGCGCCTTTTGCCGGGATGCGGTCTTATCGGGAACGGGACTGCGAGAGCATCCCGTCCGCCTGCTGTCTGTACAGCGCCGGCACGAAGGTCAGGGCGGTCGTCACAACCGTCAGCCCCGCATAAATATACAGCATGAGCGGCGCATCCGTGTACAGGTCAAACGCCATCAAAAGCGGGCTGTTTGCAAAGCCATACAGCACAAAATACAGCACGCAGGCACAATTGAGCAAACAGCCGACACGCATGACCCAGCGGTCGAGCGCTCCGCCGAAGGAAGCGGCCACAACCGACACCGGCAGCAAAAAGACAAGCAGCATCTGAAAATACGCCAGCACAAGCGCGCTGAACAAGCTGACGGCATACAGCACCTGCGCCGAGCCGACCGTTGTCTCATAAACGACCGAAATGACGCCGAGTGCGAGAATGCCCGCCAGCATCATACAAACGATCACTCTGAGCACAACGCGGAATGCTTTCATCTGATTCCATACCATGGCGGCCGCAATCGTCAAAAAGAGCGTCGCCGTCCCCAAAACGGCCAACAGCAACGGCTGCGCATACGCGCTGATGTGAATGATGACAGCCGCCAAAAGCTGGATAATGCTGAGCACCAGCACCGCCACGGCAAACGGCGGCAGCTTTTGCCCGTCCGAGCGTTCCTTTCTGACCTGTCTGACCGGTTTTTCCTCCGACATCGCTTTGATGCACTCCTTTTATCGTCTGATTGCGGCATTTTTGCCTCTTTTTTTCTTATTATACCGATTGCCGCTGACTTTTGCAAGCCTGTAGAAGCAATGTTCACAAATCGGTTGACAAGGCGCTCGGCAGCGGGTACAATAAAGCCGATATATATTTGATAAAAAAGGGGGTATTCTGTGTCTGTCCGTTTGGATTCTCTCGCCGCTTTGCGCTTTTCGGTCTCGGTGGAGGAAGCCGCCGCTCTCATTATGGAAGGGCGCGTGCTCATCGACGGCGTGCGCGCGGACAAACCGGGAACCCCTGTCTCAGAAGACACCGCGTTGACCCTGCGCCCGAAGGAAAAGCGCTATGCTTCCCGCTCCGGCTACAAGCTCGAAAAGGCGCTCTCCTGCTTTTCAATTCATGCGGACGGTCTGCGGGTGTGCGATATCGGCGCCTCCAACGGCGGCTTTACCGACTGCCTGCTGCAGCACGGCGCCGCCCATGTGTTTTCCGTGGATGTGGCCTACGGCATTCTCGACTGGACACTGCGCAACGATGCGCGCGTGACCGTGCTCGAGCGCACCAATGCCCGCCGCCTGACCGCCGATATGCTCGGCGGTGTGTGCGATATGGTCACCGCCGATGTCTCTTTTATCTCCCTGACCAAGCTGTTTGCCGCCATCGACGATATTCTCTCGCCAAACGGTTGCTGTGTAACCCTCATCAAGCCGCAGTTTGAAGCGCCCCAAAAGGCGCTCGGCAAAAATGGCATCGTGCGCGACCGTGCCATCCTGCCGCCGCTCATCCTGTCCATCTCCGACGCGGCCGCCGCGCACTCGCTGTATATGAACGACCTTGCCGTCTCTCCCATTCACGGTCAAAACGGCAATGTGGAATATCTGGCGCGGTTTGACCGCACGCCGCGTCTGACCGAGGCACAGCAAGCCGCCCTCGCGCAGCAGACGCTCCTGTGGGAGCCGGACACATAACGCAAAACCGACCGCCAAAACGCACCGAGCAGGCGTATAAAGCATCCGGCTTTATACGCCTGTTTTCCTATCCGTTGCCCGTCCTTTTGAAAAAATGCGCATACCCGTATGTCAGGGAATAACGGTTGACGGGAACGGCGAAACTTGATACAATAAGAGAGAATCTGTTAAAAAAGGACAGGGAAGGAGGCGGACGCCGTGAAAAAGACCGAAAAAGGCAGCTCTGCGACAAACAAGGCGGAGCCGTCGGCAAAAGCCGCACACACAGCCGACGGGAACACAGCCCCCGCACAAGCCCGTGCGGCATCGGCCGCCTCAAAAGAGCGTCCGCTCTCGTTTGCACACGGTCTGAATTTTTACAAGCTCTTTTGGATCTTTTTTATCAGCTGCTTTGCCGGCGTGGTCATCGAGCTTGCCTACTGCTTTGCGACACAAGGTCATTTTGAGAGCCGCAGCGGGCTGGTATACGGTCCCTTTAATTTGGTATACGGCTTCGGCGGGCTGTTCATGACAATGGGACTCGCGTGGCTTTCCGACAAACGGGATATTTATATTTTTCTCGGCGGTTTTGCCATCGGCAGCGTGGTGGAATATGCCTGCAGCTGGGTACAGCAGGCGATGTTCGGCACCGTTTCATGGGAATACAGCAATCTGCCCCTCAACTTAAACGGACGCATCTCCCTGCTTTACTCGTTTTTTTGGGGGCTTCTCGCACTCGTCTGGATCAAGACGGTCTACCCGTCTTTGTCCAAGGTGATTGAAAAAATTCCGAACGCCGTCGGCAAATGGCTGACCTGGATATTGCTCGTATTTATGATATTCAACACCGTCATGTCGGGGCTGGCGCTGTACAGAATGTCGGAACGGCACGACGGCATTCCCGCCACCAACGCCGTTCAGGTGTTTTTCGACGAGCATTTTCCCGACACGCGTCTTAAGGCCGTCTATGCCAATATGAACTTTGTAGACGAAAGCGGGCTGTCGGACATCGTCTCGCCCCCGCCGCAGGCGCCCGGTTCGTAAGAAATCAAAAAGCCTTTTCAAAAAGCATAAAAAGACCGCTTTCCGTGTAAAAAAACGGGAAGCGGTCTTTTTTTATATCGTCAAATCCGTTGACAAGTCAGTCTTTCCCCTGTCGCTCGCGTATGCCGCGGCGGGTAAACACACAAACGACCGTTAAAATCAAAATTTTAAAGTCCAGCCAAAAAGAGAAATGCTGAATATAATATGCGTCATACCGCGCCTTGTGCGCCGTATCCACCTCGTCACGGCCGCGCACCTGTGCCAGTCCCGTGATGCCGGGGCGCACAAGATCCGCATGGAGCTTTTGGCGCTGACGCAGCAGCTCGGTCTCGTTAAACACCACCGGTCTCGGACCGATAAAGCTCATATCCCCTTTGAGCACATTCCACAGCTGCGGCAATTCGTCAATACTCGTGTTTCGCAAAAAATGACCGATCGGCGTAATATACCGATTGGCATCTGTAAACACCATCGTGGGCATATTCGGCGGCGCATCCGTATACATTGTGCGAAATTTATACACATAAAAGGGACGGCTGAAACGGCCGGCGCGCTCTTGCTTGAAAATCGGTTTGCCGCGCGTAGTAACAGTAAGTACCAGCATAACGATCAATAAAAGAGGGGACAATACAATCAGCGACAACAGGGAAAGGACAATGTCAAGCCCTCGCTTGATATATCCGTACAAACAAGAGATCCCTCCTTTTCGCATGGAATTTCGCATGGAAGATTTTTATATAATAAGAAAATGATGGTTGACAGGCACACGGATCGCCACAGTACATTGTTTTAGTATACCGCAAAATAGAAAAAATACAAGAGAAAAGCACGGTATTTTACAAAAAAACACAAAACAAAGCCAAGAAACGGGTCGTTTTTTTGTATACGACGGAAAGGAGGTGAGAGCGCAGCCGTGGCGGAGCCCTGTGTATCAGACGGTTGATTTATGTCGTTGTCCTCTCGCTAAAACGGTCGATATTCGTTTTTTTGCCCATAATCATAGGAGAAATATTGTGCAATTTTGAATAATCGGCCGATTTGCCGGAGCTTTTACAATTTAGCGCTTGCAAATTGCAAAAAAGGATAGTATAATGCCATCGTGCAAAGAGAATTTAGCGATTAACGATAAATCGAAGTCGAAAAACAATAGTTTCCGCTACGCAGGCTCCTTTTATGCGGGGGCCCTTTACAGTTTTCAAATAAAGGAGGGTGCCTTATGATGCATGACATTGTATCAATAAACGCCCGTCATGCGGCGACCAAGACACCCCGCCGCAGTTTTTTAATTGTCAAACGAATACTGGATATTATTTTTTCAGCCGTGCTGCTTGTGTTGCTCTCTCCGCTTCTTTTGATTGTAACGGTTATGGCGGCAATCGACACGCACGGCGCTCCGTTTTTTGTGCAGACGCGTATGGGGCGCGGCGGCAAGAGCTTTCGCATGATCAAATTCCGCACGATGAGTGTGGATGCGCCGCCGGATGTGGCAACCCACTGCCTTGAAAATGCCGACAGCTATATTTCGGACATCGGCCATTTCCTGAGAAAATACAGCCTGGACGAACTGCCGCAGCTGTGGAATGTGCTCAAAGGAGATATGAGCTTTATCGGTCCGAGACCGGTGGTGCTGACCGAAGAGGATCTGCTGGATATGCGCGCCCTGCACGGTGCCGGCGAGGTGCGTCCCGGGATCACCGGCTTTGCACAGGTGCGCGGCCGCGACAACCTGCCGATTTCGCAAAAGGCCTTTCTCGACGGCTACTATGCGCGGCACGCCACATTTGTGATGGATATGCGCATCCTTTGGCAAACGGTGTCGTATGTGATGCGCTCCGAAGGTGTGGTCGAAGGCGCCAACGAACGCGTATCCGACCGCAAATCGTCGACGCGCTCCGCTTAAAAAAATATCCGTGTACAAAGCGGCTGCTTCCCCGAAAAAAGGGAACGCAGCCGCTTTTTTTATTTGCCGTGCAGGCGGGTTTTCAATTCATCTTTGTCGATACCACATTCGCATGGCTTGTGTACAGCCCGCGCCTGTTTTGCCCTTCAACGGTGACAACTGTCCGCCTATGCTCCCTGTCGCCGTACGATGTTATTTTCATTTGTCCGGGTGTTGTAAATTCAAGATATCTGTATTACAATATAAACAACCTATTTTGTCGATAAAAGCGGTATTTTCAAAGAGCGCGACAGCGTCAGCTTAAAGAGGATAAAGGTGATATGTGTGGACAGTGAAGAAAAGATCAAAAAAGGGTTAAAAGCGCATATCAGGGTCTATTTTCGGAGCGTCTTTGATATTCACAGCGACATGATGAGCTATGAAGAAATCGACGCGATGATGGAGGAAAACACCGTCATCAGCGGCTCCAATATGTGGATCCTGATCATGGCCATTTTGATTGCCTCCATCGGCCTGAATGTGAATTCCACGGCGGTTATTATCGGCGCCATGCTCATTTCGCCGCTGATGAGCGGCATTCTGACAATGGGCTATTCCCTCGCCATCCGCGATCTTCATATGCTGAAAAAAGCGTTCGGTCGATTCGGAACACAGGTCATCATCAGTCTTGTGACCTCGACCCTGTATTTCATCATTACGCCGCTGGACACACCGACCTCTGAAATGATTGCCCGAACCAGCCCGACGATTTGGGATGTGTTAATTGCGTTATTCGGCGGCATTGCCGGCATTATCGGCAATACGCGGCAAAAAAAGGGCAATGTCATTCCGGGTGTGGCGATTGCGACCGCTCTCATGCCGCCGCTTTGCACGGCGGGGTACGGCATCGCGACCCTACAGCCGCGATTCCTTTTGGGCGCTTTTTATCTGTTCCTGATAAACACGCTGTTTATCGCGCTTTCCAGTGCGATTGTCACCGTCATTTTACGCGTCCCGGTCCATAAAAGCATCAGCGAAAAACGGCAAAAACGCATCAACCGCATCATCGGCTTCATCACCGTCATCGTCGTGGTGCCGAGCGTGTTTGTCGGTGCGTATACCGTTTACAGCTCGGTTATGGAGCAAAATATTCAGACCTATCTGAGCAATGAGTTTGTTTTTGAAAACACCCAGCTTGTTCAGAGCAGTACCGATGCGCAAAGCAAACAAATCACCGTTTCCCTGGTCGGTCAGCCCATCTCGGAGGAGGTCATAAGCCGGCTGGAGCAAGAGCTTGACAACTACAATTTGGGCGATTACACCCTGCATGTAACACAAAATTCACTTGCCGACACCGACGCGGACAATTCCGACAAAATCACCATCGCCCTTCAGGAAAATACCATTTCCGAATTGCAGGCTCAGCTTGACAAGCAGCAAGAGCGGCTTGACGAGCTCGAAGAAAGCGCCGCCGCAAAGCTGGATTTCCATGCGCTTTCCAAAAAGGCGGAAACGATTTTTACCGAGCTGTCAAACTGCCGCTGTGCCGTTACCGCGGATGAATCCGGCGAATATATGATTTTGGCCGCACAGGCCAAGCGGACACTGACGGACGCCGAAAAAGCCGTCATAGAAAACTGGCTCAAATCCGAAAGCGGTTTGAGCCGGGCGGCCTTGATTTTCAGTTAGGCTGACGACGCTCGAGCATTGACAGGCAGCCGTTTTTGACGCTTTTACCGGCGCATTCAAAACACAAAGAAGGTTTTCGATATGCGAAATGTCATCTTCCTCGGATTGGTCAGCTTTTTTGCAGATTTATCCGGTGAGATGGTCTACCCGTTGATTCCGATTTATCTGACCTCCGTACTGGGGGCAACGCCCACATTGGTAGGGGTTATCGAAGGAATGGCGGAAAGCATCGCCGCTCTGCTGAAAGTGTTCAGCGGGTATATCAGCGATAAATATCACAAAAAGAAGCCGATCGCCTTTATCGGCTATGCGGCAGGACTTGTATATAAGCTTGCCCTGCTCTTTGCCGGCTCGTGGGCGGGTATATTGCTTGCCAGGGTGATCGACCGCTTCGGAAAGGGAATCCGAACCGCGCCAAGAGATGTCATGGTATCGGAAGCTGCCGAAAAAGGAAACACCGGTAAAACCTTCGGCGTTCATAAAATGCTGGATATGGCGGGCTCGGCAGTCGGAATACTGATCGCCTACATCCTTTTCAGAAGCCTCGGGAGCGATTCCTATCAGACGGTGTTTGTGATATCCGTCATTCCCGTCTTATTGGCTTTGCTGATGTTTGCCTTTATCCGTGAGAAAAAGGAGCATCGGCCGATCGCCGAAAGAGAGCCGTTTTGGAAAAACATCAAAAAGCTTGACAAAAATCTCCTGTTGTATCTGGCGGTTGTTTTTATTTTCACGCTCGGCAATTCCTCCAACAGCTTTTTGCTTCTCAGAGCGTCGGATGTCGGGTTTACCGGCACCGATGTGATCCTGCTGTACTTTTTATACAACGCCGCCGCCTCGGCGCTGGCGATTCCTTTCGGAAAAAAATCCGACCGCGTCGGCAGAAAAAAGCTGCTTGTTTTGGGATATATTACCTTTGCAGCGGTGTATCTCCTGTTTGGGTTTGCGACCAATCAGGCCATGATTGCCGTCGCCTTTCTGTTTTACGGAATCTATACAGCCATGATCAGCGGTACGGAAAGAGCGTTTATTTCCGAAATCGCGCCTCCCAATCTGAAAGGGACCATGCTCGGGATGCACTCGACCTTGACGGGCATTGCCTTGCTGCCCGCCAGCGTAATCGCGGGCTTTCTCTGGGATTCTTTCGGCAGCTTCGCCCCCTTTACCTTCGGTGCTGCGCTGTCCCTGCTGGCCGCCGTACTGCTGATTTTCGGATTGAAAACAGGTACCCCTGCGCCGTCTTTGTCGGATAACGCATAATATCCTGCCGAACCTTCGATACGAATAGAGCCGACGGGCAGGCGCCGCTTCGGTATACGCAGTATGAAATTTTCTGCCAACTTCTTCACTATTACCTATAACCTATTGCTTCCCAAAAAATCCCGAATGCGCAGGTGAGCAAAGGACAAGTGAAGAGTGAAGAAGTAAAAAGTAAAAAGTAAAAATCCCGATTGCTTACGCATTCGGGATTTTTGTCTAAGGGCTATAAAAACGATATAATCGTCTTTTTGACATAGAGATTTGAACCAATGTATTATTTCTTTTTACGCTTAAGTGATTTGATAACATTTTTGCACAATGTCAACTCACTATTGAAATTTGAAAGACCTCTTACAACTTTACCGCCTATAGTTGCTTCAAAAATTTTATTATGTCTTTTTTTGAGTCGTCTGTAGTAATCTTCTAAAAGAGGAATAAATCTCGAGTCGTTTATTTTTTCAACAACCCAAAAATAAGGTGTACCATAATATTCTCTTTTCTGTTCAAAAAGTTCTATAAACCATTCGCAAATCAACGATTTTTCTTTATCAGAAAGGCTGTCAAATTCTATAGCCGCGTGCTCAGCGGCACGCCCCATAGAAACACCGTATGTTTCGGGTGAAAACGCATCGTAAAAAACTTTAAATTCATCAGAAAGGTTTTCAAAATCAAATGTCATTTGTTATTCTCCTTTGGGGTGTTGATGGATGGTTCCGTACCATAGGATTTAGGTTTACATGATCTGCGTTTTTCGTGAAGTTTGCCGCACTGCGGCAAGTGAAGCAGCGGCGCTGCCACTGTGATGCATCGCGCTTTGCACGATGTGAAGGGAAGTGCGCCAAAACACTTGCGCAGCAACTTCACTTCGCAGCATCACTTCTCGTGCCGACAGGCACACTCCGCCAGAAAAAAGCAGTATAACGGTGCATAAATAGGGCAAAGAAAAGCGAAAAGGTGCGTAAATTATGCAACAAAACCTTTGATAGCTTCAAAGATTTCTTTTTCTGCCTCTTTGCCATAATGATAGAGCGTTACGGCGACCTTCTTTCCGTCTTTCAATCTTAGCAAATAAAAATTAGTATCTTTGGAAATCAGCCAATCCCCGGTATAACGCTTGATTTCAACAGAACGAATATCGTTGGTCTTAACAACCGTCTTTTGAAAAACTGTTTTTCCATTTACTTCTGCGCCTCGTGGGAAAACTATTTGGTCAACACTTATTACCAATATTCTGCTTTTTTCGGCAAGAAAACAACTGAAGAATATAATGCCCAACAATCCACCTGTCATTATCAGGCCAATAGGTAATCCGATATTTGCAACTTCAGCTAAAGCAAGGATGATGCCGGTTAAAAACACAGCGAAAGAAATCAAAGTAATCATCATCAAGCATTTTGATGCCGACGAAGTATACTTTTTCACTTCGCATTCTCCTTTGCAGTGTTGATGGAAGATATGAGCATTCTGCGTATAGAGCCGCAATCGTGCAAAATAATCTTTGCTATGTCAGCGGATATGATATCTGCTTTTTGCGCAATTTCAATCCAATATTCTGTTTCGTAGCATTCCTTTAATGCAATTTGTAATTTGGCAATAAAATCGGGGCGGCTATGTGCATATTTTGCTTCACGGATGTTCGCACCAATACCGGTGCCACTCCTCTCGAGTTGATTGGATAAAGAATAATGTCCCTTGATTCTATCAGTTAACTTTAATATTTGAATTGCGAATTCTGTTGACATATCAGCAAGTTTATTTTCAGCCATACGATCACCTTTTTGTAATCATATTATAATCATAAAGATTTTTCAATGAAATCGCACAGGTGCGATGAAATCCTCGCACAGCTCGGATGAAATCTGCTAACGCAGATGAAATGAAATCCGTCCTTTCTCCCGCTGTAAAGCGGATTTCATTGCGCAGCGATTTCACCCATTGAAGATGGATTTATCCCGTCCGAAGGGACGGATTTAGTTGAAAAGAGCCCACATTTGTCTACGACAAATGTGGGCTCTTTTCTGGTGGGAGAGGATGGATTCGAACCATCGAAGTCAGTGACAACAGATTTACAGTCTGCCCCCTTTGGCCACTCGGGAACTCTCCCATATGAAATTGACAAGTGATACTATACCACACAGAGAAGCCGCTTGTCAAGGGCTTTTTTCGTTTTCATTCGTTTTCGATATTTTGCTTGTCTGTTTCATTGCTTTTCGCCTTATTGTCTTCTCGCGGGCGTTGATTGTCACCTCATTTATAATTTTTGGTTGACATACAGAGATTCGCATGGTATAGTAATACCGATTTTTATTCCCTTAAAAAGGAGTCGTTTTTTATGACCTCAACCGTTCGTTCCCATACGCTGAATATGGTGTATGCCGCTATGTTTGCCGTTATCATGGCAATTTGCTCGTGGATCGCTATTCCGGGCCCCGTTCCCTTCACCTTACAGACCTTTGCGGTCTTTGTCACGATTGCCATGCTCGGCGGCAAGCGCGCGAGCGTTTCCATCCTTTTGTATATTCTGCTCGGTGCGATCGGCGTCCCGGTTTTTGCCAATTTCAAAGGCGGCATAAGCGTTCTGCTCGGACCGACAGGCGGCTATATTATCGGGTTTATGCTGATTGCGCTTCTCAACTGGCTGTTGACACACCTATTCGGGAAAAAGCTCCTGATCACGGCTTTATCCATGATAGGCGGGCTGTTGCTTTGCTACGCCTTCGGCACAGCACAATTTATGCTTGTCACGCAAAGCGGCGGCAATCCGTATACTCTCGGCGCGGCGCTGTGGATGTGTGTCCTGCCGTTTATTCCCATTGATCTGATCAAAATGGCACTGGCGCTTTTTTTATCCGCCCGTTTGTCTCGCATTGTGCATTTATAAAGGCTGTTTTTCGCTTTGATTTCGGGCATATTTTTACCTTTTGAAAGCGCTTTTATATATGTAAAAAATATATGAAGATGATTGCTTTTTTGCCTTTTTTGCGATATACTGTCGGTAAATTCAGATGAAGCGTTTTGCATCTGAGCGTATCTCCAATAGGAAGGGCTCTGCTTTGGTAGCAGGGGCACGGTGAAGCGTATGAAACCAGTTAAATTTGTAAAAGAACCCGGATATACCTATGATCTCTTCATGCCGTTCTTGCTGCATTTTAACCGCAGTTATGTAATCAAAAACCTGACGAATACGCAGGAGGATGTGGAACATTGGGATCGCATTGCACTGGAATTCGGATCCTTTTCCGAAGAGCTGATGCCCTTTTTCCGCATCAGAGACGATCACCGTATGTATATGTCCAAATGCTGCTTTGAAAACTATCAAGCGCATTTCCTGACGGACTATTCCTTGGACACCGTTCAAAAGGCTTTGCGCAACCATGACGCCGTTATTGCCGAAATGATACGCTTTTTCTTTACGGATTTGACGGAAGAGTAGGTGGAGGAATGCCGGCATTCTCTCGTTTCACTCGGTCGGGTCGTTCGCAGCTCGAATTATTCCGATGACCTGAAAAGCAGCCTGTATTCCTTTTTCTTAGAACCGGATCCGGTCATTGAGCGTCTGTCCGCAGAGCTTTCGGAAAAAGAACAAATTTTAGCGCAGCTGTATAAAAGACGGCAAAAAGAGATCGACCAAATCAAAGAAACTCTCAAGGCCGAGGAGCTGCTGGACACGCTGGAAACTTTCCGGGGTAAAACAAGCGATGGCACTGCCTTTGATGAGATTTATGTCACGACCTGCATTGTCCACAAAAGTCTCATTCGAACCAATCTGTATGATCACCGCATTCTCCTCTCTTTAGGCACGCGTTATGAGCAAACGCTCAAGGAATTGCAGCATTATCACGACGCCCCGCCGCTCGATGTTTTCGGCAATGCCATCGCAGAACCGAACCGCCTGCAAATTCTCGATTTGATGCTGCGCAAGGGTGAAATTACCATCCGCGATATTGAGCAGGAGTTGAAGCTGACCGGCACCAACGCGTATTATCACCTGACACTGATGAGCAATGCAAAAATTATTTGTTCCAGAAGCCGCGGCCGGACGGTTTATTACAGCATCAATCCTTCCACCTTCCGCGCGGCTGCAGATATGCTCGGGAAATATATGAATTTAACAAAAAAGGTTGCCAACTTTGAAACGCAAACCACCTAATGGAAGAGAGCGCTTTTCTGTACGCCCGTCAGCCGTACCGTCGGGTTTCTCTCCATGGCAAAAAGTGCGAAACGAAAATAAACAGCTTTTTCAAAACAGCCGGTGCGCAAAAATACGCATCGGCTGTTTTTTGATTGCAAGTGAAAATAACCCTTGGTTTTACCGAAGGCTGTTTTCATCGACAAAGAAGACACCCCTGCCACCATTTTGCGTCACTATCCCATTTATAGGAATAAGCAGTTGAATGTGTCAGAACCCGCGCGGGTCTGCGACATCAGCAGACCCACGGCATATAAACGCATTGGTCTTTTGGAAGGACAACCGAATAGGGAGCCTATTTGACTCCCTGTAAGAGTTTTTAACTAAACAATTCTTGAAGCAACTGTTTTTGCTCATCATTCATGCCTAAGTAATCAGCAACTTCATCGATATTGTGTTCTCCTTTGATTGTTATCGCATCAGGAGTAAAGAATGTCTTTATATCAAGCATCTTATTTAGACACCTTTCTTGGTAATTCGGTTCACGACAATTAAAATCCCCACTTGAAAAAGTAAACGACTTCCCATCTTTCATCCCAATCGTTATTTCATATTCCCAATAATCTGACATCCGATAGCCTACTACATATCTTGCCTGAATATTGAGGTGAGAATAGTCTTCCGGGGTATATGGAGCGAGTTCTTCTTGATTCAGCAGATTATAGGTTATTATACTGTTATTATAAGTCAAGCAATCACGACCGAAAAAGCCGAGGGGAACAAACAAGGAACACAAAAGCAAGCCAACAAACCAGATAATTATCATGTGACGACGAAATTGCTTTTTAGAAGGCTTGATGTATATCTGTTTTCTCCTTGAATCAAACAATGGGAACCAATCTTTTGCCCATGGTGTTTCTCCATATTGAATCTTCTTATTTCCAAAAATAGGTTTTTTGCCCTCTAATGCTGCAATACAAAACACGAAAGCACTTGTCTCAACATACAAAACAACAGGCATACCAAAAAGAAAACTTACGTGGCTGTTGTATGCGACAACTGAGGAATCCTGAAACGCAATTATGTCCGTAATGCTTCCCAAACAATAAACAAATAAGAGTGATAGGATAAATGACAAGAACAGTCCTAGCCAATAGATACTTTTGTCCAATAATGAAAGCGGAGGTCGGCGTTTTCTGTTATTCTTTTTGGACTCTTTGCCCATCATTACACCCCCTCATGAACTTTCAAGCATATTATATCATCGTCTTTCTTTCTTTTCAATTCCTCTTGGTATGCTATACTAACAGAAGAAACGATACGGAAGAGGAGACAATGACGAACGGCGAAAAAGGCAAAGGCAGATCACAGAATCAAAGGTTTAAATGGCTGATTTTATTGACCTATCCAAACCAAAATCTTTAAAAAATCAGAAAAACACCGACTTTTATATCAAAAGCCGGTGTTTTGTGGTGGAGATAAGCGGTTTTTTATCAAGGTAGTAGTTGTGATCTCGTCTTTTGGTACATGTAAAAACGATAGCAGGGATCAACTCCACGCCCTAAAAACGTGCCACCGGCACGTTTTCTTCACGGGCTTTCGATCCCGCTTTCCACAGAACGAAAAAAGAGAGCGCAATCCTTTGGACTGCACTCTCTTTTTTGGTGGAGATAAGCGGTTTTTTATCAAGGTAGTAGTTGTGATCTCGTCTTTTGGTACATGTAAAAACGATAGCAGGGATCAACTCCACGCCCTAAAAACGTGCCACCGGCACGTTTTCTTCACGGGCTTTCGATCCCGCTTTCCACAGAACGAAAAAAGAGAGCGCAATCCTTTGGACTGCACTCTCTTTTTTGGTGGAGATAAGCGGTTTTTTATCAAGGTAGTAGTTGTGATCTCGTCTTTTGGTACATGTAAAAACGATAGCAGGGATCAACTCCACGCCCTAAAAACGTGCCACCGGCACGTTTTCTTCACGGGCTTTCGATCCCGCTTATACCAAACAAAAAAACCATACCTTTCGGTATGGTTTTTAGTTTGGTGGAGATAAGCGGGATCGAACCGCTGACCTCTTGAATGCCATTCAAGCG
>JBJEIR010000080.1:0-3759 GCA_051877215.1 Acutalibacteraceae bacterium
TGTTAAAATTTCAAGGGTCATGCGGTTTCGTCTGCCGATTAGGCAAACCGTTTCTACGACCGGCATTTTATACCGCGCACAGACCGTCTCCACTCGTGTCGCCGCTTCTAGATCGACACGTTCGCGGCAGGTGACATCCTTGGCAATTTCAGCCAGCAGCAGCGCCATTCCGTCAAATTGATCCGTGACAATTCCGCGAATATCTGCAAGTCTGTGAAAGGCATTTTCCCGCAATAAAAAATCGCTGTATCCGCTGTTCATACAGGAAATAACCTGTTCCAAATGGCGGCAGCTTGCTGCAAAGGTTCCGGTTATATCCTTTTTTTCCACACGGCCGTGTTCCCGCAGCAGTTTCCCCATCCCGTTAAATGCGGCCATTGTATCCGTAAAGCCCGCATTCCAGCATTGTCCGCGTCGGCCGCAGCCGCGGCAGATGTGTTCACACACATCGCCGTACACACTTTTTAAGTCAGGCGCATTCATCGCAGCCAGCTTTTCGGAAACCGCATCTACCGTTCCCGCTACTTCTTTTAAGGTATTGGAGGCATAGGTCAGCCGCATATCGACAGATCGCCGCATTCCCTCAACAGCAGGCATATCCTGTGCACGGCTGAAAATCAGATTGGCCGCTTTTTCGACCGAAGGCGGTAAAATGCAATACAAAACAGAAGCCGCCGCCACTTCATAAACGCCGATGATAACATATTCGTTATTGCCCGTTCCGATGGACACAAGCGCGTTGACTGTAATAAACACGATTGCCGTTGCCAGCCGTCCGAAGCGTGCAAAAAGCCCCGCCATCAGTCCGCCGAAAGCATATGCCGCTGCCAGATGCGCATATCCGGGCGTACACAAAGCGGTCGCCGACCCGAGAATCACCCCCGCCAATGTGCCGCCTTCCTGCCGCCCGGCACGGGCGGCAAGCAAAATCACCATCATGGTCAGAATACGCCCGATCGAAATACCGCCGAATGTGATATTGTCTATTGACATCAATCCGACCGCACCGGTGATGGTGAGAGAGGCCTGCTGTGTGAAAGACAGCGCACGGGGTCCTTTTCCGCTTTTTAAAATATCGGTCGTGCTTTTAAAAAAATAAGCAAAGCCGCCTGCCAAAATCGATTCGCAGCATTCTATCAAAAGGACGGTCAACTGTAATCCGTTTGTCATATGAACGGCGATACCGGTGACAAATGTGGCTCCGGCCGCTAAACAAGGAGAAAATACGGGTGATTTGGTTATTTTTTTTACGCTTCCGAAAGCCCATGAAAAACCGGCGACCGCTACCAAGGCGGCAATATAGCGCAGCGGCATAACCGTTCCGCCCGGAATCAGGTATCCGATAGCCGCCGCAAGGCATATGAGTAAAGAGGCCGGCCCCCTAACGGCGGCGGCAACCGAAACGCCGAAAGGAGATAACCCGCCATACACCGTTGCTCGCGGAAGAAGAAGCCCCAAAAGAATGATGACAGCCCCGTAAGCCAATCGGCGATAAAACAGTTTTTCCGCTTTGATCGGTGCGCCGCTGACAATCTCGCCCGCCGCTAATTTTTTCTTTAACACTTCTAAGCATCTCCTTTTATACATCCGGCACAATACGGCTATTTTTGGAGTAATTACCATTTATTACCAATTTTATTATAAAAGGAGACTCCTGCCGATTATGTCACAATCAGCAGGAGTTTTTTAGAATATTAAGAAAAAAACGCTCGATTTCGGGAAGTTTATCGGTTTTCCTGCAGAAAACGAGAAAAATAAGGCGGCAAGGCACTGTCAAAGCAAAGCGTCTGTCCCGTACGCGGATGACAAAAACCGAGTGTTTTCGCATGCAGACATTGACCTTCAAAAAACGAAACGGCTTTCCCTCCGTAAAGGGTGTCTCCGGCAACCGGATGACCGAGATATGCCATATGAACCCGAATCTGATGCGTGCGTCCCGTCTCAAGGCGTACCTCCACATGATCGTAACCGTTCAGAGACTCCAAAACACGATAATGGGAAACCGCCTCGCGCGAATGCACGGGAGTTACCGCCATTTTGAGACGGTTGGAGGGGTTTCTGCCGATCGGCGCACAAACCGTTCCGGCATTTTCACGCAGATGCCCTGTCACAACCGTTTCGTATATGCGCAAAAAAGAATGCTCTTTAATTTGCTCCGCCAGTCCCTGATGAGCCAAATCGTTCTTGGCCACCATCAGCAGTCCACTGGTATCCTTGTCGATGCGGTGAACAATTCCCGGTCTCATGACGCCGTTGATCCCTGACAGAGACGCCCCGCAATGATACAGCAGTGCATGAACCAGCGTCCCGCTTGTGTGCCCGGCAGCGGGATGAACCACCATGCCCTTTGGTTTATTCACTACGAGCAAATCATCGTCCTCATACACGATATCCAGCGGTATGTTTTCCGGCTCCAACTCATACGGCTTATTTTCCGGTACGAAAATGACGATTTCATCCGTTTCGGACAACAGGCAATTCTTTACGGCCGTCTTGCCGTTGATGGTCACAAGTCCTTCTTCCATCCATTTTTGCGCTCTCGAACGGCTGACAGCCGCTTTTTCGGCAACAAAGAGGTCAACGCGCATCCCGATCTCCGTTTTTTCCGGGCGAAGTCGGATGTCCAATCGTCAATCTTCCCTTCCATGCGTAATAATGTCCGTAGGGGTATCCTCATCTTTTTGTTTTTCGGTCCCCGAACGATCCGAATAAAAGAACACAAAATATACAAAAAGCATCAGGGCGCCGATTACGACAAAACAGTCGGCTAAATTAAAAATCGGGAAATCAATAAAATCCACCTTGATGAAATCCACAACATACCCGCGCACAAGGCGGTCAATCAAATTTCCGAGTCCGCCGGAAACGACCAAAACACCGCCGATATTTGCCATTTTATAGGATTGAAAGCGGCCGCAAAGTAAAACGGCAAGCACGCCGATCAATACGATTGAGGTCATGCCGATCAGCAACCATTTTTGCCCTGAAAAAAGATTCCATGCAGCACCGGTGTTTTCCGTATACGAAAAGCTGAGAACACCGTCTAAAAGAACAACAGGATCCGCACTTTTTAAATTGGATACGGCAATCCACTTTGTAAGTTGATCCACCCCTATCAATCCGGCGGTGATCAATATAATGCCCAATTGCAGCATAATAAAGCAAATCCTTTCCGCAAAACCGATGTCTGAGTTCTTCGATCCTTCATAAAGCACAGCCGCCGCATCGCAAAGTCGGTACGGCGGCTGTTCGGTTATGGTTATTCAGAAAGCAGGGATGCACAGCGTGCACACAAATCCGGATGAGCGTGGTTTTCCCCGACCGAAGCATCATAGACCCAGCAACGGCAGCATTTTTTGCCGTCGGCATGAGCGACCGTCATGGAAAGCCCCTCAACTTCACCAACGAATTTTCCTGTTCCGCTTTGAGAGAGCTCCGCTTTAGACACAATCAAAACGCCGGTTAAAAGCGGCTCAATACTTTGAAGAAATGAGAAAAGCTCGCCGTCTGCATACAGTGTGATCTTTGCATCAAGAGAACCGCCGATTTCTTTGGCTGTGCGGGCAAGCTCCAATGCCTTTTTGGCATCCTCCCGCACCGCATGAATGCGATCCCATTTTTCCATGAATTTCTCATCGACCCTGTACATATCGTCGGCTTTCGGAAGCTCATTCAGGACAACCGCCCGCGCATCTTCGTTTGCCGTATGCGGCATAAAGCCCCAAATTTCCTCGGAAGTGAATGCCAAGATCGGCGACA
>JBJEIR010000081.1:0-1775 GCA_051877215.1 Acutalibacteraceae bacterium
TGCCCTGTGTGACAAAAAACGGGTGTTCCGTCATTTCAAGGATGCGGCGCCCGATGAGCTGCGCTTCCGCCCGCACGGCCTCGGCGGCGGGACAGCCGTCAACAATGAGCAGCTCGCTGTCATAACAGGGCTCCTCTTCGGCCGGAAAAGAGCGGGAGGCAACCAGCGCATCTTCTTTTTCATACGAAAGCCCGCCGACTTCTTTGGTCATCAGGCGTTCAAAGAAAAAATTGACGGTTTCGGTCGCTTGCCTGCGGCTTCGAAAATTGTTGCCGAGTGTGATCGAGGCGGGAAAGTGCTGTCCGTCATAGGGGTGACCTTCTTCTCGGCGGCGCTGAAAAATAGCGGGCATTGCCTGACGGAAGCCGTAGATACTCTGCTTGACATCGCCGACAAAAAACAGATTTTTTTCCTCGTCCGACAGCGCCGAGAAAAGGGTATCCTGCGTTGCGTTGGTATCCTGGTATTCGTCTACCAAAATATGAGAAAAGCGCGCGCCGATGTCCCTTGCTGCGTCGGTGCGGACAAAGCCGCCGTTTTCGTCAGGCGATGCGAGCAGCGTGAGCGCGCGGTGCTCAAGATCGTTGAAATCGAGCAGGTTTTGTTCTGCCTTTGCGGCGCAAAACACCTCGTCAAATCGGCGGACGAGCGAAAACAGCGCGTGTACGCAAGGGGCGGCGTACGCAATATCCTTTTTTGCTTCCTCTTGCGTGAAGCAAAGGGCGCTTGCGGCGGCGCAAACAGTGTCTTTGGCCTGATCGCGCAATTTAAAAATCCGATCTTTCAAATCGGCATTGTCAAATTTTGTCAATGATTTAAACCCCGGTAGCGAGATCTCTTGCATCGCCGTATACGCATCGTCCCAACTGCCTGCCATTTGCTTCAAAGCGTGACGGATGCTGTCGAGATAGGCTGTCAGCGCGGGCAAATAGGCGCCGATAGTTCGCTCATCTGTTTCGGCGAGCCGAATGGCTTCCTTCAAAGGGACCACGGCGGCTTCCAACAGCTCGCGCGCCCGCTGTATCAGCAGTGTTCCCCAAGCGGTTTGACCGATATCTCCGTGCAAATCGAAACGGCTTTCCTGCTCGGCAAGCCATTGCATCGGAAAGGGGTGTGCCTGAATAAATTCGTATAGACGAAGCACCTGTTTTTGCAGGGGACTGTCGTCTTTATCCCCCGACAGGATATCGCATAGCTGTAAAAAGGCGGGGTCCTGCTGCTGATAGGCTTGCTCAATCACCCGAGCTGCGGCGTCCTGCTTCATAAGCTGAAGAGTACCTTCCTCCGCCACGCGAAAGCGCGGAGAAACGCCGGCTTTCTGCGCGTGTTCGCGTAAAAGCTGGGTGCAAAAGCTGTCGATCGTGCAGATGTTTGCCTGCGGCAGCAGCATTTGCTGGCGCAGCAGATGGTGGTTGTGCGGATCTTTTGCCAATCGCTCGGATAAGGCAATGTTGAGCCTGGCACGCATTTCCGCCGATGCCGCTTTGGTAAAGGTGACGATGAGAAAGGTATCAATATCTGCGGGATGGACAGGGTCGTCTAACAGGCCGATTACCCTTTCAATCAGCACCGCGGTTTTTCCGGAGCCTGCGGCGGCGCTGACCAGCACCGTGCCGCCGCGCGCGTCGATGCATTGCTGCTGAGGAATCGTCCATGCTCTGTCTGCCATCCTTATTGCCTCCTGCCCTTATTATAGGAAATATATAAGGTATATATAAATCGTATCATAAATTTAACCGTATCAATGATAAAGAAGGTATCATTTGAAACCGTCA
>JBJEIR010000081.1:1875-3756 GCA_051877215.1 Acutalibacteraceae bacterium
CGTATCATAAATTTAACCGTATCAATGATAAAGAAGGTATCATTTGAAACCGTCAAGCATATAAATGGAACATAGTCAGTATAACAAATTTTTTCGAAAAGCGCTACTCTTTATGAAAAAAGAAAGTTTCTGCCGCAGCAAGCGCAAAGCCGCCAAAAAAACGGCGGGTCAAAAAAGCCCGTCGTGCCCGCCTTGTTTTCAAAAACAAGGCATAAAAAGGGTGGAGCATCGGTGATAAACGCGCAGGATTCCGCTTTGGTTAGAAACGACCGTCAAAACAGCAAAAAGGGGGGCTGTGTGATCGCGAGGGTGGAAATTTGTGTAATAAAGAAAGATTCGGAAAACAAATAATATATTGACAGAATATGACGGAACATGATATAATAATTTCATAAAGAGCAGGGAATTGCTCTGAATTTTATAAACGAAGTTGAGAAGGAGATGCGAAGAATGAACAAAAATGTATCTATCGCGGCATTGGTGTGCGGTCTTGTCAGTGTTGTGCTCAGCTTGTTGAGCGGGTTTGTCGGCCTTTGGGTATGGGTCGGCGTGGCTCTCGGCATCGTGGCGATCGTCATGGGCGTAAAGGGCCGCAAAAAGGTGGACGAGAACGACACGACCGGTATGGCAACGGCCGGCTTGGTGCTCGGTATTATCGGCGTTGTGCTTTGCGCGATCACCGGTATTTGCGCGATTTGCGCGGCTTGCACAGTGGCAGCGGTGGGCAATGCGCTTGGCGGTGCAGATTTGGATGAGCTCCAGAGCGCGCTCGGCCAGCTTGAGAACGAACTGAGCAGTCTCGGCTGATTTTTGTCGGTTGTTCATAGCAAATACCGCGTAGCTGCAAACCTGTGTATGGCACACGCTTGTGGCATACGCGGTATTTTTCTTGAAAGGAAATCAAAATGCTTCCTATTCTTTCTGCCTTTGGACGGGATTTCAGCACATACGGATTATGTGCGCTCGTCGGAATTTTTGCGGCAGGCCTGTTCGCCTGCGGGAGTATTCGCCGTTTTGCACCGAATGATCATGAGGATATGCTGCAAATGCTGCTGTGGTCGTCTGTGGGTGTGATGATCGGCGGGCATTTGCTTTATGCGCTTACCAATTTTCACCTGTTGGTTGCGCTTATACAGAATATATATAAAGCGAGCTCGTTCGGCGATCTGATCGGAGCGGCTTCGATGGTGTTCGGAGGCTCTGTGTTTTACGGCGGTTTTCTCGGCGGTGCTGCGGCGGCATTGATTTATATTCGCTGTAAAAAGCTCGATTTTAAGGTCTACAGCGATGTGGCGGCTCCTGCAATCCCGCTGTTTCATGCGTTCGGTCGGATCGGCTGCTTTTTGGGCGGCTGCTGTTACGGCGTGGAATCGCCTGTCGGCTTTGTGTTTGAGCATTCGCTTTTAGAAGCGGCCAACGGCGTTCGCCGTTTTCCTATCCAGCTCGTCGAATCCGCCTATAATTTTCTGCTGTTTGCCGTATTGGCGTTCCTTTTATATCGCAGATTGCAAAAAGGACATTTGCTGCAAATTTATATTTTGGCATATGGCGTCGGGCGCTTTGCTTTTGAATTTTTCCGGGGCGATGAAATCCGCGGCTTTTGGTTCGGCCTGTCCACCTCCCAGTGGATCGCACTGTTGTTGGTGGTCGCTACGGTGATTTGGCTTGCGGCGGAAAGACTTCAAAAGAAATCGCGCCGAATACAACAGGAATAATTGTGCCGCTTTTTGCGGCTAAAAAGCAAAACGGGGCTATTCCGCAAGGGGATAACCCCGTTTTGCTGAAAAGGAAAACAATATATTGACGAAAAAGTACAAAAAAAGGGGAAAAAGGTGTTGACAAAGGGAGAGAGGATGTGGTAATATAACAAAGCTGTCCGCA
>JBJEIR010000082.1:0-15895 GCA_051877215.1 Acutalibacteraceae bacterium
TCCATTACAAAGGGGAAAGGCATTGATACGCTGCAAACCACTTGGCTCCCTCTGACGAGGGAGCTGTCACCGAAGGTGACTGAGGGAGAGAATAGCAGTGTTTTGTCTTTATCGGAAATAAGCAATGATCAGCTATGTCTTCTCTCCCTCCGTCAAAAATCAAAGATTTTTGCCACCTCCCCATTGCACAGGGGAGGCGGTGGTATGCCACAAAATCCTTTTACAGCGCGTTTTTTGACAAGCTGAAACAGCCGCCTTTATTCCAAAAGGCGGCTGTTTTTCGGCAAACGGAAGTAAATCAGAAGTTGTTGAACAGGTTGTTGCGGTTTTGCTGATTCTGGTTGTTTTGGCGGTTTTGGTTGTTCTGTTGATTCTTGTTGTTCTGCTGGTTCTGATTGTTCTGCTGGTTTTGATTGTTCTGCCGATTCTGATTATTCTGCTGATTTTGGTTGTTTTGGCGGTTTTGATTGTTCTGATTGGACATCGTCTGTTTCCTCCCTCATGAGTCGGTCTTTTAGCTCCGACAACACAGCACACGGTCATATGCGCGGTGTTGTCGATGTTAGTTTTTCACTGTTTGCATTCATTTATGCGCGGCTGTAAAATTTTCGATTGACTTTTAAAATAATGGCCGCTATACTGAAAGAAACGGAAAATTCATCCATTTTTTAAGCCTTGAAGGGATGTGCTTTTATGAAAATCGGCGTACTCACCGTACCGCTTCAGGACCGTTCTGTCGAAGAGACTTTTTCTTATTTACACGCTCTCGGTGTCGAAAGCGTCGAATTGGGCGCGGGTGGCTATACCAATGCAAACCATCTGAATCCGCAGCTCTTGCTCAAATCCGGCACGGCGGTGGAGGAACTGAAATCGCTTCTTACCAAATATGATTTGGATATCTGTGCGTTATCCTGTCACGGCAACCCCGTCCACCCCAACCGCGAGCGCGCGGCCGCCGATCATCAGACCTTTGTGAACACCTGCAAGCTCGCACAGGCGCTCGGTGTTGACACCGTCGTCACCTTTTCCGGCTGCCCGGGCGACTGCGCCTCCTCCAAGCACCCCAACTGGGTGACCTGTGCGTGGCCGGGCGATTATGCGGATATTCTCGAGTGGCAATGGGAACGGGTGCTCATCCCCTATTGGAAAGAGGCGGCGGCCATCGCCGCTTCCTACGGTGTGCGCCGCATCGCACTCGAAATGCATCCCGGTTTTTGCGTCTATAATCCCGAAACGCTGTTGAAGCTCCGCGAAGCCGTCGGCAGCGCAATCGGCGCCAATTTCGATCCGAGCCATCTCATTTGGCAGGGCATCGATCCTGTGGCGGCGCTCAAAGCGCTCAAAGGGGCGGTCTATCACTTCCACGCGAAGGATACCCGCATCGACGAGCAAAACTGCGCCGTCAACGGCGTGCTGGATACGAAATCCTTTGAGCGCGTTTCAGAGCGTTCCTGGCTGTTCCGTACCATCGGCTACGGCCACGGCCCGCAATATTGGAAGGATATCATGTCCACCCTGCAGCTCATCGGCTATGACCGCACGGTCAGCATTGAGCATGAGGACGGCCTGATGTCGGTCGGCGAGGGACTGGAAAAAGCCGTCGATTTTCTCAAAAAAGTGATCATCCGCGAGCGCCCGCTTGACGATATGTTTTGGGCTTGACCGCCTGATTGTTTGACTGCAAAAGGAGAGAGTGTACATGATTCGCGTGACGGTATGGAACGAAAATATTCACGACAAGGAGGATGCCGTTAAAGCGGTCTATCCGAACGGCCTGCACGGCACGATCGCCGCATTTCTCGAAAAAGATGCGGCGTTCTCCGTGCGCGTGGCAACGCTCGATATGCCCGACTGCGGTTTGCCCGATGAGGTGCTGGAAAACACCGATGTACTTTTTTGGTGGGGGCATGTGGGGCATGACCGTGTGCCCGACGAATTGGCGCAAAAGGTCGCCGACCGGGTGCGCCTCGGCATGGGGCTTATTGTGCTGCACTCCGGGCATTATTCCAAGCCGTTTCGCCTGCTGATGGGAACGACCTGCTCCCTGCGCTGGCGTGAGCCGGATTTTGAACGCCTGTGGTGTATCGACCCGTCGCACCCCATTTCCAAAGGCGTCCCCGCCATGTTTGAACTCGAAGAGGAAGAAATGTACGGCGAGGCCTTTGACATCCCGACCCCCGACGCACTGGTCTACGGCGGCTGGTTCCGCGGCGGCGAAATTTTCCGCAGTGTGTGCTGCTTTTCCCGCGGCGCGGGAAAAATCGTTTACTGCCAGCCGGGGCATGAGACCTATCCCTCCTATCACAACCCGCACATTCAAACGCTGTTGACCAATGCCGCTCATTGGGCGGCACCCGTCAGAATGCGCACCACCCTCGGCTGCTTCCACTCGGACGACACGCCCGAGGAGCGCTATCAAAAGGGACTGTCCTTTGACGATATGCAGTATTAACCGCATAAAAGTGCTTTTTTTCGACCTTTCGGCAAGGTCCGTTTTCCTTATGGGCGCTTTTTTCGATTATCATGCACCTGACAATACAAAAATCTGTCATCGGCGGTACGGCCAAAAAGCCATGCCGCCGTTTTTCTATGCTTTTTATCCTTTTCGGAGCATCCCCTATTTAAAACGCTTCCCGTGCCGCCGTGTGCGGTGCTCGCTTTGGCTTTTATTCTTGGCGGCGTCTGCGTGTTTTTGTTTTGGTAAAAAATTTGTCATATCTCTTGATTTTCGAGCGTTGATGTGCTATGTTGAGAAGCAATGATGCACCTTTTGCGTCAGAAATATATGCGCTGCATCCGAGCGATCGGAGCAGCAGCAGGAGGAATGTTTATGTCAAGAAACAAAACCGTTCGACTGGTGGGGCTCGCCTTATTCACAGCAATCGTTGCGGTGCTGCAGATGCTCGGCAGCTTCATCAAATTCGGCCCCTTCTCCATTTCACTGGTGCTTATTCCCATCGTCGTGGGAGCGGCTTTGTACGGCTGGAAAGCCGGCGCATGGCTCGGCTTCTTTTTCGGCGTGGTGGTGCTGGTATCGGGAGATGCGACGCTTTTCTTGAGCATCAATGCGTTCGGAACGGTGCTCACCGTCCTTTTAAAGGGCACTTTGGCGGGACTTTGCGCAGGGCTGGTTTACAACCTTTTGGCAAAGAAAAACAAGTATTTGGCCGTCATTGCGGCGGCTGTCGTGTGTCCTGTCGTGAACACCGGCGTTTTTCTTCTCGGCTGTTTTGCCTTTTTCCTCGAAACAATCATACAGTGGGCAGGCGCGACGGCGTTTGGCGGCGAGGTTGTTTCCTACATGCTCGTCACTCTTGTGGGGCTGAATTTTGTGTTTGAGCTTATCTCCGATATGCTTCTCAGCCCGGCGGTTCTTCGCATCATCAACATCGTCAAAAAAGACAAAGTGTAAATCCGCACTCACCCCAAAAACAGCATTTGCCCGAAAAGAAGCGGCGCAGACCTCTTGTGCAAATATTTTGAGGGCGCGCCGTTTCCACTTAAGAAAAAACTAAAAAACTGTCGGAAAAAGCTTTGCTTTTCCCGACAGTTTTTATTTATATATGTGAGCGATCCGCATCAGGCGAAAACAAGAGAATAGACAAGCGCCCGGCAATCGTTTGTTGTTATAATTTCGTCACTCCTGCTCTTCGGTGCAGTCAAACACGCCGTCGTCGACAAAAAGCAACAAGCCGCCGGAATACTCCCCTCAATAAAAGCGACACGGTGAGCAAAAAACTCCAAAAACAAATTTTTTATCAACTATGCTGTCAGCATATGATTTTCCGACTTTTATCAGATAGAATACAGATAGCCTTACGGCTGAACATAATACAAAAGGAGAGAGGTACTGATTATGAAAAAAATTTTGACAGGACTTTTGGCGGTTGTAATGTTGCTTGCCTTTACGGCATGCAGCGGCGGAAGCATTATCGGCAAGTGGGTTTTCGGCGGTATTTCCTATGAATTCAAAGACGATAATACCGTGTCTGTTTCCATCAACGGCGCGCTCAACTACGACGGGACATATGAGATAAACGGCGATAAGGTTACCGTCACGGTCGACGGCTTACTCGGAGAACAAACCGAGGAATTCACTTATAAGATTAACGGCGACACGTTGACCTTGGAAGGCGATATCACCTTTAGCGGAACCTCTACCAGTATTGATTTTACCAAAGAGTAAATTTTTGAAAACTCTTCATTCCCTGCCGATAACACAAAGCGGAATTGCTCATCTCGGTGACTTTTGAGCAAGGACAAGCAAAGGCGTTACCCGTTTGCGCACGATGTCTCAAAAACAGGCGACAAGGGGAAAATCCCGGTTGCAAACCGCCGTTGTACATATCGTGCCGCAAGACATACTTAGCTCAAAAAGGACTTCACTTTCGTGAAGTCCTTTTTTTCGGAAAGTTTGAACGCAATGACACAAATTCCATCTGCATGAAAACCGAGGATTTTTTCTTATTGATTATGTGATTTCACTTTTAATCCTTTTCCGATGCTGTTTATCTACTTCTTTCCCATAATACAGATCAAAAACCTTAAAATCGAATTTCTTTGACAATATTTTTTGTGCGGACACGAACTGCTTATAGGCACTTTCTCCGATATTTTTCATCGGTATGGAAATAGCCAAGCCGAATGTATTATCTTCTAATTCATAAATAGGGAATATTTCCAATTTATCATATTTCATTAGGAATTTGTTGAGTTTTTCCAGTCTGGTTCTTTTGCTGTTTCACACATAAAATTGTAAGACATATTAGTTTTCCTCTGATGAAAATTTTAAACTTATCACATATTTTTCGATGGCGTTTCTTATGTTCTCGCGTGTTTCGTTTGAAATATTCTGCCCAACATCATCAATGACAACGGCATGAACGAATTGATTGTTAAAATACATATTACACCATTGTATTCTACCAATAATAAATCGAATGGTGCGTTGAACGGTTTCCGTGTTTGATAGACAATGATTAAAAACATGAATGAATTTGTTGTCTTTTGAAAATTCAGGAGTAAAACTTCCCCAGTTTAAAGCAGCTATTTCCTTACATTTTAATTCATTCATAAAATCACCGCCATGGGTAATTGTAGCATACATACGGCGAAGCCGCGACCCTTCTTACCTATTCCTTCTTGCTTTCCAAAAATCCCGTGGAAATCATTATTTTGAGGTAAGAGTGAAATCGTGCTAACGCACGATGAAATCAAAGGCATTCGCCTTTGGTGAAATCGAAACCGTACGGTTTCGGTGAAATCAAATCCGTCCCATAACCCGACGAAGTCGGATTTCACCGCATAGCGATTTCACCCATCAAAGATGGATTTATCCCGTTCGATAGGACGGGATTTAGTTGAAAAAAACTCCTTGAGAAAATCTCAAGGAGTTTTTTCATGGCTCCCCCTGCTGGGCTCGAACCAGCGACATCATGATTAACAGTCATGCGCTCTACCGACTGAGCTAAGGAGGAATATATTGGTGACCCGTACGAGATTCGAACTCGTGTTGCCGGCGTGAGAGGCCGGAGTCTTAGGCCACTTGACCAACGGGCCACGGATGGTACACCATCACGGGCTCGAACCGTGGACACCCTGATTAAGAGTCAGGTGCTCTACCAACTGAGCTAATGGTGCGAATTTCAAGCGGTCTTTTCAACTGCTTGCCTATCATACAACATTTCCCTCGAATTGTCAATAGTATTCCGCGGAATATTTTTAAAAATTCGCCGAAAATCAAAAGAATAAAAGAAAAATCCGCCTGTGCAGACGCGTAAATCCATAAAGAGCCTCTGCCGAAAAAACGCGGCTCTTCCGCCCCCAAAAAGCAGACGCCGTCGATCCCGCCGATTATATACATCTACCGCCGCCTGTGCTATTCGTCCCCTATTTGCGGCACGCTCCGAACAAAGAGCACTGCTCACACCCGTACCGACAGGTGTGCCTCCCCTTTTTTCGGTCGCGTATCCGCTTTGTAAGAGCGCCCGCTGTCAAAGCAGCCACTCCCAAGCAAATCATGCCTGTGGCCCCATTTTCCGCCAAAAATACAAGCATTACGGCAGCTCCCCTCTGTCATCATATCCACAGCGCGCCGATATATATCCCCACACGCCGTTTTGCCGCCTTATAGCCCCCGCTTATACTCCCGGCTTCAAAGCCCCCTGCTGCGGCAAAAGAAGCGTGTCTGATAGCGGCGCGTCCGATCAGAAACGGCATCCCCTCCACGCTCTCAGAAACACCGTACTGCGGCAAACACACGATGATTTCCCAAAGAGGCGCCGCCTTTTATCTTTATGACCCAAAGGAAAAAACTATGCGCTTTTGGCGCCCTTTTTGCTTGTTTTAAGCACTTCCGCCTCTTTGGCCCACTTTTTTTATAGGGTTTCGTAAAGCCACAGCGGCTGAAGGCTCTCTTGTAAAATCCCGCCGCAAAAGAAAACATCTCAAACCGCCAAACGACGATTTGAGATGTTTTGTTCACTTATCCGAAACGATTATTTCTCTTTATCTGCGCAGCAATCGCACTCATCGTCATCGCAGTCGATGTCGAATTCCAACGGCTCATTGCAGTTCGGGCAGGCGATCCCGCCGTCGAGCAGGGTTTCCTCGTCCACCTCAAAGCTCTCGCCGCAAGCGGGGCAGGTGATCTCGTAAAACTCGCCGTCCCAATCATCGTCGCCGCAGCAATCGCACTCGTCGTCACAGCAGTCGCAGTCCTCATCGGACAGATATTCCTCGACATCCGCCAGATCCTCGTCGATTTCATCAACCTGCTCGGACAGTTCGTCCACAGCGCGGTCGATATCCTCCACTGTCAGCGCCATATCCGACAGAACATCCATGATCGCGGTGTAAATGCGTCCTTCCTTGCTGTCCTTGTCAATATCCATACCCTCAAGAAGTCCCTTGAGATATGCCACCTTTTCAGTCAATTCCATTTTTAATTGCCTCCTTTTGCTGTTTGGTGCAAGCCGCATTTCAAACGCGTTTTTTATGCGCGCTCCATATATTCACCGGTGCGGGTATCGACGCGGATCATTTCGCCTTCGTCGATAAAGAGCGGCACACGGATTTCTACGCCGGTTTCCAGTGTTGCAGGCTTGGTTGCGTTGGTCGCAGTGTCGCCCTTAAAGCCGGGGTCGGTCTTGGTGACCTGCAGCTCCACAAAGTTCGGCGCGTCCACGCTGAACACTTTTCCTTTATAGGATGCCACCTTGCAAACAAAATTTTCTTTTACGAATTTAAAGCTGTCGCTGAGAACATCCGCTCCGATCGGCACCAGCTCATAGGTTTCGGGATCCATGAAATAATACAGATCGCCGTCGGTATAGGAGTATTCCATATCTTTTCGTTCGACATATGCCGTCGGGAATTTATCAGACGGATTAAATGTCTTTTCAATAATGGTACCCGCAATCACATTGCGGATTTTTGTGCGGACAAACGCAGCCCCTTTGCCGGGCTTAACATGCTGAAATTCTACGATCTGAAAAACATTTCCGTCCATCTCAAATGTCATGCCGTTGCGAAAATCACCAGCAGAAACCATTGGCCATTCCTCCAAGATATCATTTTTCGGACAAAGCATCCAAAGTATATCTTATTTTACCCCATTACCGCGTATTTTGCAAGACTCTTTTGCAATTTCCGTCTGTTCTCACGGAAAATTTTCCGTTTGTCTTTTTGTCGGTAAAGGGTAATGAAAGAAAACTGAAAAACCGGTCCTGCAATATTGCAGGACCGGTTTTGAAAAGCAAGGAAAACCTTATTTGAGTTCGACCTTCGCGCCGGCTTCTTCCAGCTTCGCCTTGATCGCCTCAGCGTCGTCCTTGGAAGCGCCTTCTTTAACCGTCTTGGGAGCGTTGTCGACAACTTCCTTCGCCTCTTTCAGGCCGAGACCGGTCACTTCCTTAACAACCTTGATAACGCCGACCTTGTTGCCGCCGACTTCAGCCAGCACAACATCAAACTCGGTCTTCTCTTCCGCAGCCGGAGCAGCAGCGCCGGCAGCCGGAGCGGCAGCCACCGCGACAGGAGCCGCAGCGGATACGCCGAATTCCTCTTCCAAAGCCTTTACGAGCTCGGACAGCTCCAGAACGGTAAGAGCCTTGACATCTTCAATCAATTTGGTAACTTTCTCAGACATAATCGTTTCCTCCATTATTGTTTGTTAAAATTTGATTGTCCGCCGCCGTTTTTTTAAGGCGGCTATCCGCAAGCCTGCGGGATCTCAGCTAACATCAGGCGCCCTGCTTTTCAGCAATGGCATTGAGCGCGCACACCAAACCGCGCAGGTTGGCGTTGAGCACGCACACAAAGCCGGAAATCGGAGCATTCAAGCCACCCAAAGCCTTGGCGACCAACACATCCTTCGGCGGCATCTTCGCCAACGCCTTGACTTCCTCCGCGCTGACGACCTTGCCGTCAATAAAGCCGGCCTTTACGGAGAAGGTTTTACTTTCCTCCGCATATTTGGAAAGGATCTTTGCAGCGGCGACATGGTCATCCGCGCTGATAGCCAAAGCGGTGGAGCCTTCCAAAACGCTGTCAAGATCAGACAGCCCCGTGTTGTCCGCTGCACGGCGCAGCATGGTGTTTTTCACGACCATGTATTCGACGCCGGCTTCGCGCAGCTCACGACGCAGCTTGGTATCATCCGCCACCGTGATGCCCTTGTAGTCCACCACGACACCGGCGACCGCGTTTTTCAGCTTTTCGCTCAGGCTGTCAACCAATTCCTGCTTTTGCTTAACGATTTGTTCGCTTGCCAATTCGTTCACCTCCCGTTTTAAGGTATTGGCAAATAAAAAGCCCTCTCTGCTTTCACAGAGAGGGCACAACGGCACTTTTCAAGCATTCGCACAGTGCGCGCACAACCGGCGCCTATACAGCGGCGAATACCGTCAAACCGTCACCTCGGCAGGCCGACCGCTTGGGTCATTTCAGCGCATGAAGCCGCCCAAACGGGAATCGGCCATGCACACCTGCTGTCTGTGGAAAACAGCATGATAGATTATAGCATATGTCTTGTGATTTGGCAAGAGTTTTTTCCTGCCTTTTTCATTTTGCGAAAATCGGTGCCGAATCAGCCCAGCTTAGCGGGGTTGATCTTCACGCCCGGGCCCATTGTGGACGCCACCACACAGGAGCGGATATACTGACCCTTGGACGCTGCCGGTTTTGCACGCACAATCGCGCCGAGCAGAGCGTCAAAATTCTCCTTGAGTTTGTCAGCACCGAACGAGACCTTGCCGATCGGGCAATGGATGATGTTGGTTTTATCCAAACGATATTCGATCTTACCGGCTTTTGCCTCGGTTACCGCCTTGGCAACATCCGGCGTGACCGTTCCGGCCTTCGGGTTCGGCATCAGACCGCGGGGGCCGAGCACCTTACCGAGACGACCGACAACGCCCATCATATCGGGGCTTGCGATAACCACATCGAAGTCCATCCAACCGCCGTTGATCTTGGCAATCAGATCGTCGTCACCGACAAATTCCGCGCCGGCTTCCGTTGCAGCCGTGGCCTTGTCGCCCTTGGCAAACACGAGCACGCGAACCTGTTTGCCGGTACCGTGGGGCAGAACAATCGCTCCGCGAACCTGCTGATCGGCGTGACGGCTGTCAACGCCCAGCTTGACATGGACTTCAACGGTTTCGTCAAACTTTGCCTTGCCGGTCTTGACCGCAAGATCCAAAGCCTCGGGAATATCATAAAGAGTGCTGCTGTCAATCAGCTTGGCGCTGTCGACATATTTTTTTCCGTGTTTCATATGTGTTCCTCCCTGTTAAGTCCGCATCGCCATCAGCAAGCCTGATGAGACGATACGGCTGAGTGGTAAAATCGGAATGTTGAGGGGTTCCTCCCACCCGAAAAATCAGTCGACAACTTCAATGCCCATGCTGCGCGCCGTACCGGCGATCATGCTCATCGCCGTGTCAATATTGGCGGCGTTGAGATCGGGCATTTTGGTTTCGGCGATCTTCTTGACCTGTTCACGCGTAATTTTCGCGACCTTCTCCTTGTTGGGGACGCCGGACGCTTTGTCAATGCCGCAAGCCTTCTTGATCAAAACCGCAGCAGGCGGCGTCTTGGTGATGAATGTGAAAGAGCGATCCGCATACACAGTGATGACAACAGGGATAACAAGACCCACATCGTTCTTTGTACGCTCGTTAAACTCCTTGGTGAATTGCATGATATTGACACCATGCTGACCGAGAGCCGGTCCGACAGGGGGCGCCGGAGTAGCCTTTCCGGCCGGAATTTGCAGTTTGATGTACCCGGTAATTTTCTGAGCCATTTCTAATTTGCACCTCCAAAGTTCGTGGTCAATGGCGGAACCGCTTTCTCTCCGCACAGGCAATCGGAAATTGCCCCAAATGCGAAGCGCCGTTCCTCCCACAGCCGGAAGAGTGTCCGGCACACAGGTATACGCCCCATACAGAGCGTCATACGGTCAACTGTAACGCCGCTCAGTCATCAAGCAGCTCGGCCTGGTCGGATTCGAGCTCGACAGCCGTCTCGCGTCCAAACATCGAAATCGTGACCTTGACCTTATTTTTATCCGCGTCAATTTCATCCACACGGCCGGTGAAATTCTCCAAAGGACCGTCGATGATGCGGATCATATCGCCGACAGAATAGTTGATCTCCACCTCGCGTTTTTCAACACCGAGGGCAGCGACCTCTTCCTCCGTCAGCGGGACAGGCTTGCCGTTGGGACCGACAAAGCCCGTACAACCGCGCGTGTTGCGCACGACAAACCACGAATCGTCGTTCATCACCATTTTCACCAGCACATAGCCGGGGAAAATTTTGCGCTCTACCTCACGCTTTTTATTGTCTTTTACCTCGACCACCGTCTCGGTCGGCACGCGGATCTCTCGAATCCAATCCTGCAGCTTCCGATTTTCGACCATGGTCTCAAGGTTGGTGGCAACCTTGTTTTCGTAGCCCGAATAGGTATGCACGACATACCATTTCGCTTCATCCATTCGTCTGATCCTCCTTGAAAATCAGCCGCAAAAAATCAGCCGAGCGAAACCGCCAGATCGATCAGTGCGGACAGTCCGACATCCACCAGACAAATCAGCGCACCCAAAATCAGGCAAAGCGCCAATGTGACAGCGGTGTTGCGAACAACACTCGGGAATGTCGGCCAGACGATTTTCTTAAATTCACTTTTGGTATCGCGAAAATACCTGCCGATTCGTGCAAACAAACCGGGCTTCTTTTTTTTAGCCGGTTTTTCCGATTTCTCATCGGCCTGCGCGGACTTTACGGTTTTTTCGTCAGCCATAGCGACCCTTCCTTTCTCTTTATCGCACAGAAAGCCTGTTATTTCGTCTCTCTGTGAAGGGTGTGCTTCCGGCAGAAGCGGCAATACTTGTTCATTTCCAGTCTGTCCGGATCATTCTTCTTGTTTTTCATCGTGTTGTAATTGCGCTGCTTGCACTCCGTGCAGGCCAGGGTGATTTTCACTCTCATAACGGCACCTCCAAATTCAGGAAATTAATAAGCCTCCCTCATCCGGGTACGCGCGAAGCGGGAGAAAACCCGCATCAAAAATCGCGCAAAAAAATAAAGCCCCTTTTTGAGGTAGTATTACTATATCACATCTTTTGCAAACGGTCAACCCCTATTTCTCTCTTTTTGAAAAAATGTAGGGATGATTATAAAATATAAAGTATAAAAGAAACAGAAAACGGCAAATGCAATAGAACGGATAAAAGCAAAGACCGGCAAAAAGCGCAAAACGACCGGTCAAAAAAACTCAGACGAACGTGCGGCGGCCTGTGCGGCGGCTGTGCGGCGGCCAAGTCCCAACGCACGGGCATTTTTAACAAACAATCGCTCAATGGACAAAAAGCGGACATCCGACAGCCAAAATCGAGCAGCCAAAAGAAAACCGCGCCGAGCATTTTGCTCGACGCGGTTTGACTGCCTTTATTGCACTGTTTTTGATACAAACGCAATTACAGCGTCATTTTGCCGGACACCACTCTGTAAAGAAGGAGCGCATCCGCCAAATCGAGAGTACCGTTGCGATCCACATCTGCCAAAGCCTTTTGCTCGGTCGTCAGAAGCTGCTGACCGCTCACATACATATAGAGAGCCAGGGAATCGCTCACATCCAGCGTGCCGTCGTCGTTCATATCGCCGAGCACGCCTGCAGGCGCCGTTGTCGTGGTCGTGGTCTCCTCATCGGTGGTGGTTGTGCCCTCCGCAGAAGGAGCCGAAACGACTACCGCTTCGCTGCAAAGCGCAAGCGAGCTGATCTTCAGCGAGCCGTTGCCATCAAGCGTGATGTCAATCGTCGTAATATTGGCCTTGCCGTTGGTATTTGCCCAACCGCCGTGCGCAATATTCCAGTCATAAACGCCCTTCATGCTGTCGGCAGAGCCGGAGAAGGTGCTGATATAGGTTCCCGCCGGGAAATAATCCGGGCCGAACCAGTTGGCATACAGGCCGATCTCATGGTTGTTGGGCGTGTCGTTGATGACAATTTTGTAGGGAACCCCGCAAGAGAAGCTCTGGCTCAGGTACGGCAGCTCGTTGTAATCATAGGCCACATTCGGCGTGAGCTGTACAGGGCCGGTCACCGTCCATGTGCCGTCCGCATTGATGGTCACATTCTCACGGCCGGAGGTGATATACTCCTCTTTGAGCAGCCACTCGGTGACGAGCTGCGGTTCGGGAGCGGTGGTGGTGGTGGTCGGGTTGGCGTCGATAATGGTCACAACCGCAGGAACAACCGTATATTCGATGTTGAAGTCGATGGGATAGCCGTTCTCATCCTTTTCGCCGGTGCCGTCGTTGCCGCAGAAAGGACTGGCGGAGAAATTCACCGTCGTGCTTTCCACATCGTCGGCAATGATCTTGAATTTCAGGCGGAACAATTCGCCGCCCTTTGCCAGACCGGAATCGCCGCCGGTGACAACGGCAAATTTAAAGACGCCGTCCATGGGCGAGCTGCCCTTATACATGAAAGAAGAAGGATAAAAGCCATCGGAAACGGTATAGCAGGACTTTTCGCCTTCCTCAATCGGATCATCGTATGCGTCCGCCACCAGCTGCAGCTTGGTCGCATCATAGGTCACGACCATATCGGCGTTGACCATATAGGAATTTTCCGTAATGCTTACCGCCACTTCGACCTCTTCGCCCATTCTGGCAGAAGCCGAGCTGAGAGTAATCTCCGCAGTTGACGCGGCAGAAACCTGAATCGACATAATAGACAGCATAGCTGTCATAATCATGGCAACCGAAAGGATCACGCCGAGTACTCGTTTGTTCATGGGTGGTTCCTCCTTTTTCATTTCACAACACTTCTGAAGAGTAGAAATAAGAATTTGAAAACAGAACGGAGTCTTAAATAGACCAACCCCTATTTTCATGCTAAAAGTATATCACGATTCTTTGGGATATGCAAGTCCCCCTTGCAGGCTTTTTATAAAATTTATACGGTTTATTCCATTATCTGCAATGTATTCACGCTTTCCGGGAAGATTTTTTTCCGCCGCTCTTTACTTTCACAATTCAGTGTGGTAAAATTTTGATGTGTGAATACGAGCGTATAAGCTTGCCGCAAGGAGGACGGGAGATATGAATTCAAAAATCAAAGACAGCAATACCGATTTTCTTTTTCAAGCCATTTTGCAGCTTCAGTCTCTTGAGGAATGTTATCAGTTTTTTGAGGATCTGTGCACCGTATCGGAAATCAAAGCGCTTTCCCAGCGCATCGTCGTCGCCAAAATGCTGAGCGACAAGCGCGTTTACAGCGACATTGTCGCGGCGACGGGCGCTTCCACCGCCACCATCAGCCGCGTCAACCGTTCGCTCATCTACGGCTGCGACGCCTATGACATGGTCTTTTCCCGCATTCAGGAAAAGGGCATTGCCGTTCCGCACAGCGACGAGCTATGAACGGCTACCGTGAATTGGCGCAGATGTACGACCGCCTTATGGAGACCGATTATGAGGCGCTCGCCGATCATCTGCTGTCCCTGTTTGCGCGCCATGCGAGCGTCCCCCGTACACTGCTGGATCTCGCATGCGGAAGCGGCCGCCTGACCGCGGCGCTCGCCGCAAGAGGCAAGGATATGATCGGCGTCGACCGTTCGCCGGATATGCTCTCCTATGCGCAACAGCAGACCGGCGGACAGGCGCTTTTGCTGTGTCAGGATATGTGTGCGCTTGATCTGCGCGATACGGTTGACGGAGCGGTCTGCACGATGGACAGCCTCAATCACCTGACAAAAACCGCCGAGATTGCTGCTGTTTTGGACAGACTCCGGCTGTTTATCGCCCCCGGCGGTCTGTTTATTTTTGATGTCAACACGCCGTACAAGCACCGCGCCGTTCTCGGCGACAACACCTTTGTGTTTGAACAGCCGGATTTGATGGCCGTATGGCAAAATCGGTTTCTCGCCCGCACCTGTGAAGTGCAAATGACGCTGGACTTCTTCTGCGCACAGGCGGACGGCACCTATGTGCGCACCGGCGACTGTGTGCGCGAACGCGCCTACACGCTGGCCACATGGCGCCGACTGCTCAAAGCGGCACAATTTGATATACTGGCCGTATATGACGGCATGACCGTTTCCCCTCCCGGCGCGCTTTGCGAGCGATGGACGATTGTGGCCGAAAACACCCGTCCTGCGGCGGAATTTGTGTAAGCCGGCTGTCGGAAGGGACAGGCGCCGCCTGAAAGCGCGATGGATTCTTAAGTTTTTTCTATCAGTTATCAAAATGTAAGTTATCAAAAGCCGCATTCGTAAGCCTTTATTGCCGCTTTTATGCGGCACGGCTGCGGCAAATCCTCATATACTGTTATATAAAGAGAGGGTCATCTCATGGGAAAGCTCATTCGCTGCCTGACCACCGACGCGACGGTTATGGTCATGGCGGCCGATACCACCGATATTGTCGCGCGTGCAGAACAGATTCATAAAAGCTCGGCTGTCATCACCGCCGCGCTCGGGCGCTTGCTCACCGCCTCCTCCATGATGGGGGTCATGCTGAAAGAAAAGAACGGCTCCGTGACGCTGAAAATCAACGGAAACGGACCCGCGGGGACTGTCATGGCTGTTTCGGACAGCACCGGCAATGTTCGCGGATATGCGCAGCAGCCCATCGTGGAGATCCCGCTGAAGCCGAACGGCAAGCTGGATGTGAGCGGCGCGCTCGGAACGGACGGCATGCTGTATGTGATACGGGACACCGGGGGCAGTGAGCCGTATGTCGGCTGTATTCCGCTGGTATCGGGGGAAATCGCGGAGGATATCACCGCATATTACGCGCAAAGCGAACAAACCCCCACCGTCTGCGCACTGGGCGTGCTTGTGAATCCCGATCTGACCGTTTGCGCCGCAGGAGGACTGCTTTTGCAGCTGCTTCCCATGTGTCCCTCTTCGGTCATCGACCGCATTGAAGCGAACATCGCCAAGCTGCCGCCCATGACGGAAATGCTGCACAGCGGACTGTCTCCTCTCGACATTGCGAAAAAAGCGCTCGACGGTTTTGAGCTGGATATTTTGGACGAATATGACATCTCCTATCGGTGCACCTGTTCCCGCGAGCGGGTGGAGCGCGCCCTTTCCACCATGAAGCCGGACGAAATCCGCGCTCTGCCGGACGAAAACGGCTGCGTGGAAGTGACCTGCCAATTTTGCGACACGGTGTATCGTTTTGACCGCAGCGATCTCGAGTCGATGATACAAAAAAAAGAATAAATTGCAATTTTGGGTGTTGACAATTTCGGATGAATATAGTATGATATAGAGCGTCGCAAGCGACAAGACTAGGCTTTGGGAGCATAGCTCAGCTGGTAGAGCACCTGCCTTACAAGCAGGGGGTCACAGGTTCGAGCCCTGTTGTTCCCACC
>JBJEIR010000083.1:0-15845 GCA_051877215.1 Acutalibacteraceae bacterium
TACACAGGCGAAGAGCCTTGAAAATACAGGGTTTATTGAGGGTTAAATAGATAAACCGGAATTTATGTAGGGAAAGAAACCGTAGACATACGGGAGACCCCCTTGCCAAAGGTCGGCGACAACGATGTGCTGGTGCAAAATCTGTACTCGAGCATCTGCGGGACGGATGTGGCGGTATTTCTTCACGGCCCGAACACCGGCCACAAGGTCACCGTAGGCGGTGAGTTCGGCCACGAGACGGTTTCCCGCGTTGTCAAGGTCGGCAAACAGGTCACGGAATTTGCCGTCGGCGAACGGGTATACCCGTATCCGTTATACGCCAAAAACGATACCAAGCGGGCGGGAACCATCGGCGGGTTCTCGGAATATATTCTGATTCCGAACGCGAAGCGCAACCATTCGCTCTATCCGGTGGACAACCGTATTTCCGACCGGCTTGCCAGCCTGATCGAGCCGTTCACCGTCGGCTGCAGAGCGGCGCGGCGGGGAATGATCCCAAACGGCGCAGGCCGCTATATAGCAGGGCAGTCCGCCGTGGTTTTCGGCAGCGGCACGATCGGGATCGCCGCTGCCGTTGCGTTTAAGCATTTCGGCATGGACAAGGTGATGATCTGCGACCGCTCGGATTTTCGCCTCAAGCTCGCGGCAAGCCTCGGCTTTGAGACCTGCAACCCCGCGAAAGACGACTATGAGGCCCATGCAAACGATTTCTTCGGAACCGCGCCGTCGCTGGGCGGCAAAACCGCCGATATTGACTGCTGGCTGGACGCAGCCGGAGCCGAAAGTATTCTCGAATCCTTTCTGCATCTCGGAAAAATCGAAAGCCGCTTTGTCTGTGTTGCGGTCAATTCTGTCCCGCGCACAATCGATCTGCTGCACATGACCTACGCCCAGCAGAGCATTATCGGCTCCGGCGGCTATATGCCGGAGGATGTATGGGATGTACAGGACATGATGACCTGCGGCAAGTGGAAGTTGGAAAGCATCATCACCCACGAATTTCCGTTAGACGAGCTGAAAACCGCCATCCGAACCGCCGCCGATGTCGACCGCGCGGGCAATGTGGTCATCAAAATGAGCGGCAATCGGTGAGGGCGGTCACCGTGCGGCCGCATGCGGACAAAAGGGCGCATGCGCATAAATGCCGTTTTCCTCCATGACAGGAACGCCGACAGCAAAAAAATACAGTTAAAAAAGGCGCCGCTTTTCAAAAAAGCCGCGCCTTTTTATAGTTTTTATAGGAACCGTTTGAATACCCGCCGTCGGGAAAGTTTATTCGTACTCGTCCTGCATGGCGGCATAGCCCTCCTCGCCGGTACGAACCTTTACGGCGTTCTCCGCATTGAATACAAAGATCTTGCCGTCGCCGATATTACCGGTATAGAGCACTTTTTTAGCGGTCTCTATGACCTGCCGCACAGGCACCTTGCAGACCACGATTTCCACCTTAATCTTAGGCAGAAGCGTCATCTCCACCTCGACGCCGCGGTAATAATTGGCCTGCCCCTTCTGCACGCCGCAGCCGAGCACCTGTGTCACCGTCATGCCCGTGACGCCGATCTCGTTCATCGCCGCCTTGAGCTCCTCAAACTTCGCCTGCTTCATCAAAATATCCACCTTGGTGATCTTCACATCCGAGGCCACCGGCGCCTCCGTACTCATAATCTGCACGGGAACCGCTTCATCAACAGGCGCTTTCCGTGACACGGCTTCGGGGGCGGAAAACGCCGTCGGACCGCTCATCGTGCTCGGCATAAAGTCGGCATAGCTGCTGACAAGATTGTGCTCGGTGATGTCCAGACCGCGGATCTCCTCCTCGCGGGAGGCACGCAGACCCATGGTGTGCTTGATGATGAGGAACACAGCCGTCATGACCACTGCGACCCACGCGATGACCGACACCACGCCGAGGCATTGTACGCCGAGGAACGACCAATCGGAAAAGCCGTTATAGAAGAGGCCGAGCGGCACACCGCTGTCGCCGGTCGCCGTGGAGAAAAGTCCCGTGAGGATCGTGCCGGCGGCGCCGCACATACCGTGAACGCCCACCGCGCCGACCGGGTCGTCAATCTTCAGCACTTTATCGACAAATTCAATGCCGAACACCACAATAAACGCCGCGATCAATCCGATAAAGAACGCGCCGATCGGATCGACCATGTCGCAGCCGGCCGTGATGGCGACAAGCCCGGCCAGCGAGCCGTTGAGCGTCATGGAAACATCCGGCTTTTTATAGCGAATCCAGGTGATGATCATCACGGATACGGTGGAAACCGCCGCCGCCAGATTGGTGGTCATGAAGATGCTGCCCATGGAGCTGAGCACCTCGTCGCCCTCCGCGCAAACGGTCGAGCCGCCGTTGAACCCAAACCAGCAGAACCACAGAATAAACACACCCAGCGCGCCGAGCGTCAGGCTGTGGCCGGGAATGGCGCGCGGCTTGCCGTCCTTGCCGTATTTTCCGATACGGGGCCCGAGGATTTTGGCGCCGACAAGCGCCGCCACACCGCCGACCATATGCACCGCGGTCGAACCGGCAAAATCATGAAAGCCGAGCTGAGCAAGCCAGCCGCCGCCCCAAATCCAGTGGCCGGAAATGGGATAAACAACGGCGCTGATGACGGCGCTGTATACGCAGTAGGCGGCAAACTTTGTGCGTTCCGCCATGGCGCCCGAAACAATGGTCGCCGCCGTTGCGCAAAAGACCGTTTGGAAAACGACAAAGGCGTATTTCGGAACGCCCTGCGGAAGAATGTCGGTATACGCGCCCATCGTCAGGAAATCAAGTCCTCCGATAAACGCGCTGTTGCCGGCAAACATAATGCCGAACCCGAACAGCCAAAAAATCGGCGTGCCGATTGAAAAATCCATGAGATTTTTCATAATGATGTTGCCCGCGTTTTTCGCACGGGTGAAGCCTGTCTCCACCATGGCAAACCCCGCCTGCATAAAAAAGACCAGCGCGGCGGCGATCAGCACCCATATGGTGCTCGCAGATGAAAATTCCATAAAGCAACCTCCTCAAAGTCGGCGGGAATCCCGCTCTTATCAGGCATGACAAAACGGCGCCGTGAGCCTTCGCCCACAGCGCCGTTGCTGCCGTATCCGATGGGGCTATCATAGCACATCCCTTCTCGCCTGTCAACCCATTTTTGCAATTTTATTTTGCAAATATTTCATTTTCATGTATTTTTTCTGATTTTTTCTCGGAAAATTGCTTTTATTTTGAATTTATTTTAATTTTAAATTTCAAAAAGAAGGTTGAAGAGGAGACAAAGCGACCATATCTGCCGCGCGTTTGAGAATCGGCCTTCTCACTTGAGAAATCCCGCCTGCTCGGCATAGGCACGGCAAGATATTTTCTGCCAAAAATGGCTTGACAAACGCAGATAAAGGGACTATGCTTAATACATACCGATGAAATGTGATGACAGGGATCCGCTTTGGCAGACCGTTTCCTCGCAGAGAGCCGCCGCTTGGTGAAAGGCGGCAGGAAAGCTGTCAAAGACATCACCCCCGAACAGATTCGCCGAAACCGCCGCACGGCGCAAAGTAAGCGGATACGGCCGCTCCCCGTTAACGGAGCATGCTATGACAGTAGTATGGTGGTACAGCGAAAGATCAGGCTTTCGTCCATATCGGACGAAAGCTTTTTTATCGCCTTGTTCCGCCCGAACAGCACGGAAGGGAAGGACAACAAATGCTGACACTCGACAAAATCTATCATGCCAATTTCGTACTCAGGGACATTATCCGACGCACCGATCTGATCTATGCGCCGAATATCCGCTCCGACTGCGAGGTGTATCTCAAAACGGAAAACCTGCAGATCACCGGTTCCTTTAAAGTGCGCGGATCGGCATATAAAATTTCGCAGCTCTCGGACGAGGAAAAGCAACACGGCGTGATTGCCTGCTCGGCGGGCAACCACGCGCAGGGCGTCGCGATGGCGGCGACCAAAAACGGGATTTCCTCTCTCATCTGTCTGCCGGACGGCGCGCCGATTTCCAAGGTCGAGGCGACCAAGCACTACGGAGCCAAGGTGGAGCTTGTCAAGGGCGTATACGACGACGCCTACGCGCGCGCATTGCAGCTGAAAGAAGAACGGGGCTATACCTTTATTCACCCGTTTGACGACGAGGATGTCATCGCAGGGCAGGGCACCATCGGGCTTGAGGTGCTCGAGCAGCTTGCGGATGCCGACGCCGTGGTTGTTCCGGTGGGCGGCGGCGGCCTGATTTCGGGCGTCGCCTTTGCCATCAAATCGCTGCGCCCGCAATGCAAGGTGTACGGCGTACAGGCAAGCGGCGCCGCCTCGATGGTTCACGCGCTTGAGGTCGGCAAGGCGGAAGCCCTCCCCTTTGCCACCACCGTCGCGGACGGCATTGCCGTCAAAAAAGCCGGCGAGCTGACCTATCAGCTTTGCCGCGACTATGTCGACGAGATTGTCACCGTCACCGACGATGAAATTTCCACCGCCATTCTGACGCTGATTGAACAGCAAAAGCTGATTGCGGAGGGTGCGGGCGCCGTATCGGTCGCCGCCGTCCTCTTTGACAAAATCCCCGTCAAGGGCAAAAAGGTCGTGTGTCTGGTATCGGGCGGCAACATCGATGTCACCATCCTCTCCCGCGTCATCAACCGCGGCCTTCTGAAAACCGGCCGTTCGGCGGATATCACCGTTGAGCTGACCGACAAGCCGGGACAGCTCAGCGGCGTCTCGGAAATCGTCGCAAACGAGGGCGGCAATGTCGTCGCCGTTTATCACGACCGCGCCGATCTCAATACTGCCATCACCGCCTGCTATCTGCGGCTGGTGCTGGAAACGCGCGATCATGCGCATGTCGAAAAAATCAAAAATGCGCTGACAGATGCGGGCTATAAGCTGCTTGATCGCTAAGCGATCATCTATTGTCTGCACAGCATCATACAAAAGGAGGATGTTTTATGGCAACCATTATTCACACCGATACCGCTCCTGCGGCGATCGGCCCGTATTCTCAGGCGGTCGTGAGCGGTTCGCTGGTTTTCACCTCGGGTCAGATCGCGATCAACCCGCAAAGCGGCTGTGTCGAAGCAACCACCATTGAGGGACAGACCGAACAGGTGATGAAAAACCTCGGTGAGGTGCTCAAGGCGGCGGGATCGAGCTATGAAAAAGCCGTCAAAACCGTTTGCTTTTTGGCAAACATGGAGGATTTTTCGGCCTTCAACGACATCTACGGGCGGTATTTTACGGGCAAACCGGCGCGCTCCTGCGTCGCCGCCAAAGCCCTGCCGAAAGGCGTGCTGGTTGAAGTGGAGGTCATTGCCGAGGTATAAAAGCCGCCGCATCGGCCGCTCTGTGTTCCGATGGGCTCCCTATTTCTTTGCGCATATCCTTTTAACCGCCAATCCGGAGCAGGAATCCCCTGCCCCGGATTTTTTTGCGCAAAAAAGCTCCGACAATCCTATCGCCCAAAAGTACACCTTGCCGTTTGATCCCGTCAGACCGTTTGGGTGCCCATTGCGGCGCGTGCGTCTCCGTCACAGCGCGGCACCCGCTCATACGCCGCACACCCGCTTCGCAAATCCAAAACCCGTTTTCCCCGCTCCCACAACCGCACGCGGATATCCGCATTGCCGCTTTCGCGGATGATGCCCGACATCTGTCCTCTCATCGGTGACAAAAGCGGATATCCGCCGTGTAAAGGGGTTATATCGATCTCCAGCAATTGTTTGCCCCGCGAGAGGCAGAGATGTCCTTCCTCGGCCGCCAGAATATGCACGCCGTTATAGGTCGCAAAGCGATATTCCCGACCGCGATATACAAGCGCACAGATACAGCCCGTAAAGCTCCCTTTCCCGAAAGGAATATGCGCGACAGACGCCATGACGGCGCACGGCTCCGAAAAGTTGTTGCATTGCAGCCACAGATATGCGCGGGGAAAGGAGGTGCCGCTGTCCTTTTCGATGTATCCGACGCCGCCGTCAAAACCGGTATACTTCCCCTCCACCGTCAGTCCCCCGCTGAGCGTATGCGCCATACTGATGACGCCGTGACGGCATTCCATGGGCAGAAACCGAAACGGTCCCATAATGTCGGAGCGAAGCGGCGTAAAGCGCCCGTACTTTATGTCCCCGCTCACACCCGGCAGTCGGATCCTACAGCCGAACGGCGCAAACAAACAGTCTCCGGCGTGAATAATTCCGTCTCTCACCGTCACCTTTGGCACGGCAAAATAGCGGGATGTGTTTTCGGAAATCATCTGCACAAACGCGCCGCTTTGTGCTCTGCCCGGTATAAAAGCCGCCATGCTATAGCCCTTTTGATGTTTAAAATACCAACCCTCAAAGCCTTTGCGCATACCGTACCCCTTTGTTATCCGCCTGTGCGATATTTTTTACCCGTATCCTTTTGCTTTTAATAGTATCGGCCGCTTTTCTTTCGATCATGTATACCGCAGCCGGGCACAGCAAAAAAACAGCAGGAGATTTTTTCGACATCCTCTGCTTTTTCTTGCGTTTTTATTACAAATAGGGTATACTGACCATATGGAAAACAGTATTTTCCATATAGAAAACCGTATTTTCCATATAGAAAACAGTATTTTTGAAAATGAGGATCGTCTATCCACCCCATCGTTTTGAACAGGGATTTGATAAGCATGAAAATTTTATTGGTCATCGACCAGTTTGACGCGGACAACAACGGCACGACCATTTCGGCACGCCGTTTTGCAGACACTCTGAGCTCCCACGGAAACGATGTGCGCGTCATCAGCACGGGTGCGCCCCGTGAGGGAAAATACGCCGTGGAAGAATACCATGTGCCGGTGTTTGACAAACTAATCAAGGCGCAGGGAATGTCCTTTGCACATGTGGACAGGGTGCTGCTGCGCGAGGCGATCTCATGGGCGGAGATCGTCCACTTTTTGGTGCCTTTTCCCCTCTCCATTGAGGGCGTGAAAATCTGCGAAGAGATGAAGGTGCCCCATACCGCGGCGTTTCATGTACAGCCGGAGAATATCACCTCTTCCATCCACATGGGACATGTGCTGCCGGTCAACACCGCGATTTATGCCGGCTTCCGCGATTTGTTTTATAATCGCTTTTCCCATATTCACTGCCCCAGCCGTTTTATCGCGTCCCAGCTTCAAAAGCATCATTACAAAGCGACGCTGCATGTCATATCCAACGGCATCGACAGCGCATTCGTATATAAAAAGCAACCGAAGCTGCCCGAATGGGCGGATAAGATTGTCGTCACCAATGTCGGACGGTTGTCTGTTGAAAAGCGGCAGGATATCTTTTTGGAAGCCATCAACAAATCCAAATACCGCGAGCGCATCCAACCGGTGATCGCGGGGCAGGGTCCGCGGCGCGAGGTCATTGAAAAGCTCGGCAGCGCTCTTCCCAATCCCCCGCACATCGCATTTTATCCGAAGGAGGAGCTGGCACAGCTGCTGCGCATGAGCGATATCTATCTGCATACCGCCGATGTGGAAATTGAAGCCATCTCCTGTATGGAGGCGTTTGCAAGCGGCTTGGTTCCCGTGATTGCAAACAGCAAAAAATCCGCCACTCCTCAGTTTGCGCTTGACGAGCGCAGTCTGTTTAAAGCGGGCGACAGCGACGATCTTGCCCGCAAGCTCGACTATTGGCTTGACCACCCGGAGGAAAAGGCGGCCATGGAGCACGCCTATGCCGAGCAGGGCAAAAACTATCACATCGACCGCTGCGTAGCCATGATCGAAGATATGTTCAGGCAGGCGATAGAAGAAAATGGAAGAACTACTTGAGCAACAAGACGAACAACAAAACAGTGCCGTCAATCCGGACGAGCATGTCCTTCATATGTGGACGCCGTTCACCCTGAAGCTGCATAAGGGGTATGACTACCTTTCGCGGTCATTGCCTTATCGCGTGCTGTATGTGTTGCTGCGCGCGCTGGCCGTCACGGTGTTTTCCGTGCTCGACCCGCTCCTCTTCGGCTTTCGCATCCGCGGTCGGGAAAATCTGCGCGGTATCAAGGGCGCGGTCACGCTGTGCAACCATATTCATCCGCTCGACTGCACCATGGTCGGGCTGTCCGTGCCGCTCAGACGACAGTATTTTATGACGCTGCAATCCAATTTGGAAATCCCCTTGATCCGCCATCTGGTCAAAGGGCTCGGCGGCGTTCCCATCCCGCGCGAGCGCCTCTATACCCGGGATTTTTCCGCCGCGCTCAAAGAGGCGCTGCAAGACGGCCGTATCGTGCATGTGTATCCGGAGGGCGTGCTGCGCCCCTACTGGGAGGGCTTGCGCAAATTTCGCCGCGGTGCGTTTTCCCTTGCCTATGACGCAAATGTGCCGCTGGTCCCGATGGTCATTGTCTATCGGCGTCCGATAGGACTGCGCGCGCTGTTCCGCAAGGCGCCGCTGATGGAGCTGCGCATCCTGCCGCCGATATACCCCGACAAATCACAGCCGAAGCGCCAGCAGGTCGATTTTCTTCTCAAAGATTGCCGCGACAAGATGCAGGCGGCAATCGACGAACACGCGTCGAAAAATGGATAAATCGCTTTGATTAAAAAAACAGCCCGAAACGGACCCGGCTTTCTGAGAAGCCTGCCGTTTCGGGCTGTTTTTTTGAGTGCTGTTTTGAGATTTTATCAATAGTTCTCGCTGTGGAGCTCAAAATAGCTCTGCGGATGGTTGCAGGTCGGGCAGACCTCGGGCGCTTTGGTTCCCACGACAATGTGTCCGCAGTTGCGGCACTCCCACACCTTGACCTCGCTCTTTTCAAACACCTGCGCGGTCTCTACATTTTTGAGCAGCGCTCTGTAGCGCTCTTCATGGTGCTTTTCAATGGCGGCGACCAGTCGGAATTTTTCCGCAAGCTCGGCAAAGCCCTCCTCCTCGGCGGTCTTGGCGAAGCCTTCATACATATCCGTCCACTCATAGTTCTCTCCGGCCGCCGCATCTGCCAGATTTTCAGCCGTATTGCCGAGTCCGCAAAGCTCTTTAAACCACATCTTGGCGTGCTCTTTTTCGTTGTCCGCCGTTTTTAAAAACAGCGCCGCGATCTGCTCCATTCCTTCCTTCTTGGCGACAGAAGCATAATAGGTATACTTATTTCTCGCCTGTGATTCCCCCGCAAACGCCGCTTCCAAATTTTTTTCGGTTTGCGTTCCCGCATATTTTGATGTTTTTGCCATAAAAAAATACCTCCTTTATCCCAATCGGTGTCTTATCGGCACGGTAAACCGCCGTCGCTCAAACGCCCCTCGTTTTGCTACCGACGGCTTTGAATGCACTGCGGTGAAAAACAGGCATTTGCAGACACGGTTTTGAGCCGAAGCCCGATTCTGTTTTTATTTAACCATCTGTTTTTGAATTTGTCAAGCGGCTTGCACCCTTCCCCGATGAAAAGGCAACAAAATAAAAGGGCGTTCACCGCGGCAAACGGCAAACACCCTTTTTATCTTGTTTTTGTGTTTCAAAGCATCGTGTCAGTCGTCAATCGAGCTGTCCACCGCGCGGTCGTAAATGGCACAGACCGCATCGTCCGGCGCTTTTGTGCACAGTGTCACCAGCACAGCGACAATCAGCCCGATCACAAAGCCGGGCAGTATCTCATAAATGCCGGTATCGGCGATCGCGGCAGGCATGACCGTATCGGTAAAGAGCAGCAGCCATGCGATATCCGCCACGGCGCCGCCGACGATTCCCGCCACAGCGCCCTTGTAGTTAAAGCGCCGCCAGAAAAGGGACAGAATCACGACCGGCCCGAACGAAGCGCCGAACAGTCCCCATGCGTTCTCGACCATGTTCATAATGCTGCTTGCCCACGCGCCGGCATTTCCGAGGCCGCTGTAAGCAATGACAAACGCGACGACGGCAATCAACACGACCACCACACGGCCGACCCACAGCACTTCCTTGTCGGACGCCTTGTTTTTGCGGAAGATCGGTTTGTAGATATCGCTCGTAAAGGAGGAGGAGGCAACAAGCAGCTGAGAATCCGCCGTGCTCATAGCCGCCGCCACAATGGCCGCGAGCAGCAGTCCCGCGATAAAGGTCGGGAAAATGTTCAATACGACCGTGATAAAGATGTTCGCCTTATCGTCGGGCAGCAGCATATCCGCAAGCGATGTGCCGTCGGACAGCAAAAAGGTGCGTCCAAGGCAAGCGATGGCGATCGCCGCGCTCAGAGAAAGAATGACCCATACAATGGCGACAATCGAGGATTTCTTGATCATATGGGAATTTTTGATCGCCATAAAGCGAACGAGAATGTGCGGCATACCGAAGTAGCCGAAGCCCCATGCAAGGCCCGACACGATTTCCCGCCAGTCGGCGGCAAACGGGCTTTGCGTAAAAGCGGACACGCCGTCCTTAAAAGCGGCGGTATAGGAGCTGTCAAAACTGCCGAAGGAGACCATTGCGATCGGGACGGCAAGCAGTGCGACCAGCATCAGCAGTCCCTGGAAAAAGTCGGTCCAGCACACCGCCTTATACCCGCCGAGGAAGGTATAGCACAAAATCAGCAGGGCGAAAATGCCCATGGCGAGCGGCTCTTGCCCCTTGAGCTGCGGAATAACGGCGATCATGACCTTGGTGCCCGCGTTAAACGCCGAGGCGACATACACCGTGAAGCTGATGAGAAAAATAACCGCACAAACAATCTTCAGCACCGGACTGGACGACGCAAACCGATTGGTCAGATATTGAGGAAGCGTAATTGAATCGCCCGCGGCACTGGAAAAACGGCGCAGACGCCGCGCGACCAGCAGCCAGTTTGCGGTGGTGCCGATGGCCAGTCCGATGCCGATCCACACCTGCCCCATACCGAGCGCCAGAATGCTTCCCGGGAAGCCCATCAGCAGCCAACCGGACATATCCGATGCCTGTGCGCTCATGGCGGTGACCCACGGTCCCATACTGCGCCCGCCGAGGAAGTATTCCTTTTCGCCTCCGTTTTTCTCTTTGAAGAAGAACATGACGCCGATGCCCAAAACAACCGCAAAGTAGAGCAAAAACGCCAGCAATTGCATTTCCATACCCGATTTTCCCTCTTTCTTCTGCATTTCTTCTGCAAAATTTTTTGCAAAATAATGTTTATTATATCATTAACACTTTATCGAGGTCAAGTACTAAATAAAAAAAGAAGAGGGAAATGACAAAAAATAAGAAACCCACTCGTTCCGCCCAAGTGTTCTAAAGGACACTTGGGCAGTTTTATTCGCCTTTTGGCGAGTGATATTGCGAAAGCAGTGATATTTGGCTGTCGCCAAGTGTTATTGCCTTCGGCAGTTTGAAGGACGAATAAAATATAACTGAAATCGCAAGATTTCAATATCACGATTGCTGTCGGCAATCCTATCACTCTTTGCGCAGCAAAGAATATCACCACATAAAAATGACTACCCGAAAAAGAGGTTTGTTTTTACTCTTCTTCGGGTAGTTTTGTCTTATACCGTTACAAGCAGAGAATTGGTGTGCCGAATTCCCATTCGGTTTTCAATAACTGTCCTTAAGAAACCCACTCGTTGTGCCCTGCTTTTTGCACACAAAGCCGCGCATATGCACGGCAACGATTGACAAACAAGCGGCCGCGCATTATAATAGTTCTGTACGAAATAGGACATACTATTTTTATCTGTTAACGGAAAGGATGTTTTTCATATGACCGTCACGAAAGAAACCATTATCGGCGATGTTCTGGACGCCGACCGCACAACCGCACCGTACTTTTTGGAAATGGGAATGCACTGCCTCGGCTGTCCGTCTGCGCGCGGCGAATCCATTGAGCAGGCGTGTATGGTTCACGGCGTGGATGCGGATGAGCTGGTCAAAAAGCTCAACGACCACATGTCGAAATAAAAGGATTTCAAAACGGGTTGCGCGGCGGTCCCGATCAAAGGGAAACGGTCGGCAGCCCGTTTTTCAGTAAGGAGCAAAGGCAGTGACAGACAAGCGCTTACTTCGGGCGGCTCAGATGGTTCGGGCAGGTGTCGCCGTAGCGGATATCGGGACCGATCACGCCTATCTGCCGGTATATTTGCTGCAAACAGGGCGCTGCCCGCGCGCCGTCGCCTGCGATATCGGAGAGGGGCCCGCTTCAGCGGCAAGGCGCACGATTGCCAAAGCCGGGCTGACAGACCGAATCGATGTGCGCGTCGGCGACGGGCTGTCGGTGCTCACGCCGGGAGAGGTGCAGGACATCGTCATCGCCGGAATGGGCGGCGAGACGATCGTCTCCGTTTTATCGGCGGCGCCGTGGCTGCAAGACAACGCCGCCGATTACCGTCTGATTTTGCAGCCGATGTCCAAAACGGTCGAGCTGCGCCGCTGGCTGCTGCAAAACGGCTTTTCCGTCGACGAGGAGCGGCTTATAGAGGACGGACGGCATCTTTATATCGCGATGCGGGCGCACTTTGACGGATGTCAGGCGCCGTCGGATGAACTGTTGTTTTATACCGGCGCGCTGTCGGCAAAAGAGGGACGCCCCTATTTTCAAAAAGAAATATCCCACTTAAAACGCCGGGCAGACGGTCTGCTGCGCGGCAGCGAGGCGGACAAACTGCGTGCCGCGCAGCTGCTCATACTTGCCGAGCGTCTGTCGGCCTATGCGACAAGCGGAAAGGAATACCGGGCATGAAGCTATATGAATTGATTTCACTGATGGAAACGCTTGCCCCGCCCTCTCTTGCGGAGGAGTGGGACAATGTCGGGCTGCTGTGCGGCGACCGTGACGCCTCGATCGACACAGCGGTCGTTGCTCTCGACTGTGACCGCGCGGCGCTCCGCTTTGCAAAAGAAAACGGCGCGCAGCTGATCATCTCGCATCATCCGCTGATTTTTTCGCCGCTGCGCGCGCTTTTCGCCGATCACCCCGCCTATGAAGCGGCGGCAAACGGCATCGCCGTATACTGCGCGCACACCAATCTCGATGCGGCAAGCGGCGGCGTCAACGATGCGTTGGCCTCTGCGCTCGGACTGCGAAAAGTCGAGCCGAGCTTTGACGGGAAGGGACGCATCGGTTATCTCAATGTGCCGATGACCCCACGCTCTTTTGCAGAGCACGCCGCCCACTCTCTGCAAACCGCCGTGCAGTGGCGCGACGGCGGCAAAGCGGTACAGCGGGTCGCTCTCGTCAGCGGCGCCGGCGGCGAATTTGCCGCAGAATGCAGGGACGCCGACGCCTTTTTGACGGGCGAAATGAAGCATCACGAATGGCTGTCTGTGCCGCAAGGCTTAACAGCGGTCGCCGCCGGACATTATCAGACGGAGGTCGTGATTGTCCCGGCTTTGGCAAAGACCGTTCAAAGTCGTTTTCCTGCGCTGCGGGTTCTGCCTTTCTCGGGCAGCGCCCCGTACGAAACCGTTTGACGGCATACAGTCAACCATTTTTCAAAAACGATTGCAAAAGGAGGCGGGTCAAATGGCGCTGGACGGCGGTTTTATCTATTGCCTTGCACAAGAACTGGCGCGCGCGCTGTATGAGACCCGCGTCGATAAGATCCATCAGCCCTCCCGTGAGGAGCTGGTGCTGTCCCTGCGGGGACGCGGCGGCTCTCATAAGCTCTATATGTCTGCAAAGGTCCAATCCGCGCGCGTGCACATCACACAAGCGGCGCCCGACAATCCTGCGGCGCCGCCGATGTTTTGCATGCTGCTGCGCAAGCATTTGACCGGCGGCAAGCTGGTCGCCGTGCGGCAGGACGGACTGGAGCGGGTGCTCTTTTTTGATTTCGACTGTATCAACGAGCTGGGCGACGCGGTTCGGCTGACACTGGCGGCGGAATTAACCGGACGGCACAGCAATCTGATTCTGATCGGAGAAAACGGAAAGGTAATCGACGCCGTCAGACGGGTGGATTTTACCATGTCCGAAACCCGTCCGATTCTCCCCGGCGCACCGTATCTTCCGCCTCCCCCGCTAACCGACCGTCTGTCCCCTTTGGAGGCGGACGGCGTCCAAATCGCCGATGCCGCGCAAAAAAAGGGCGGGCTGCTGCAAGACGCTCTGCTCGCTGTGACGCAGGGACTTTCCCCGCTCGTCTGTCGGGAAATCGCGCATCTCGCGCTGCGCGGCGCACAAAAGCGCTGCGACGAGCTGAATGAAAGCGACTGGGAACGAACCGTCTTTTTTATCGGGCGGGTGCGCGAAACGCTGCTGACGGGAGAGCGGCGCACGCCCTATTTGCTCTATAAGCCGGACGGCACGCCGACGGCGTTTTGCTATATGCCCGTCACCCAATACGGCCTGTCGGCCACGGGGACGGAAATGCCCGATTTTTCCGCTCTTCTGGAAGCATTCTATTGCGAAAAGGATCAGGCGGAGCGCTTGCGTCAGCGCGCGCACGACACTCTCAAGGTGCTTGTCAATGCGACAGCGCGCATCGAGCGCAAGCTGCAGCGGCAGCAGGAGGAGCTGTCCCATTCCGAAAAGCGCGATGTTTGGCGGCTGTACGGAGACCTGCTGATCTCGCAGGCTTATGCCGTTCCGCCCGGCGCGGATAAAGCCGATGTTATCAATTATTACGACGAGCAGGGCGGCACGCTCACCATTCCGCTCGACCCGTCGCGCAGCGCGGCGCAAAACGCCCAGCAATATTACAAAGAATACCGCAAGGCGCAAACCGCCGAACGGGTGCTGTCCGAACAAATCAAGGCGGGACAGGAGGAGCTCCTCTATCTCGATTCGGTGCTGGATTCTCTTTCGCGCGCGCGCTCTATGCGGGAGCTTGCCGAGGTGCGGCAGGAGCTGGTGCAAAGCGGCTATATCCGCGAAAGCGCGGGACGCCGCAAGCCGCCCGCCTCCCTCGGCCCCATGCGGTTTCTCAGCAGCGACGGCACCCAAATTCTCGTCGGACGCAACAATATTCAAAACGATCAGCTCACGCTGAAAACCGCAAAAGGCAGTGACCTGTGGCTGCATACAAAGCAGATTCCCGGCTCCCATGTCATCGTGCGCCTGGACGGCGAAGCGCCGTCCGAGCAGACGATAACCGAAGCGGCCGTGCTGGCGGCTGTCCATTCCAAAGCGGCAGATTCGGCACAGGTGCCGGTGGATTATACCTTTGCGCGCTATGTGCATAAGCCGTCGGGAGCAAAGCCGGGCATGGTGATTTACGAGCATCAGCAAACGCTTTATGTCAAGCCCGACGCAGCGCTTGCCGCGCGTCTGCGCCAAGCAGACGCCGGAAGCTGACCGCGCGGTATGAATATCCCCCGCAATTTCAAAAAAGCACTTGACAGCGGACAAAAAGTTCGCTATAATGTCATTCGTTGCTAAATCTATAAGATGACAGCAGCGGAAAATGGACGATTAGCTCAGCTGGTAGAGCATCCGCTTGACGTGCGGAGGGTCAGCGGTTCGAGTCCGTTATCGTCCACCAAAAAAAAGACACCCAAAAGGGTGTCTTTTTTTGGTTATGGGCGATACGGACTCGAAAGCCCGTTAAGAAAACGTCACGGTGTGACGTTTTTAGGGCGTGGAGTTGAAGAATAGCGGCGTTTTTACATGTACTGATAAACGAGGCAGAGACGACCGTCTTTGTGCGACCCGTTATCGTCCACCAACAAAAAAGTCTCTTTTGTCTACCGGACAAAAGAGACTTTTTTGCGTGATGCGTTCCTTGCGGAACGTGATGCGCACTGCGTGCGTGATGCAGACTTCGTCTGTGATGCACGCCTTCGGCGCGTGTGTGGAACGCATCGCATCACCTATCACAGCGCAGCAACATCACTTATCACTTATTCGCAAAGAGGTTTTTATGCAATTGCAATATAATACGAATCTGAGCCGCGCAGCGGCGAAGAATCCCGTGAACAGAAGCGCTTTCTTCTGACCACGGGATCCTTCACTTCGT
>JBJEIR010000084.1:0-3676 GCA_051877215.1 Acutalibacteraceae bacterium
ACGAGGGAGCTGTCACCGCAGGTGACTGAGGGAGAGAATAATAACATTCTGTATTGATCGGAGATAAGTAATAATCGGGTATATTTTCTCTCCTATATTTTCTCTCCCTTCGTCAAAAATCAAAGATTTTTGCCACCTCCCTCATCAGAGGGAGGCTTTGGTGTCAACCCCTCTTTCCCCATTACACAGGGGAGGCATCGGCGGACAAAAATGTCGTGTTGTCAGCCCCTCTTTCTCTTTATACAGAGGGGAGAGGAAAAAGATTGTTTTTTGAAACTCAAAATCGGCAGCCGAAAACAATGCTTTCGGCTGCCGATTGTGCATATACGATTCATTATATTCATATACGGCGGCGTATTCGCGGGGCGGAGAAGACAGGCTCGCTGTGTTTGCCGTGCCGCCCGCGTACTTTGTTCAGCCGCCGCTTTTCGGCTCTATCCAAAAAAGCAAAGCGTCAATTTTGTTTGCGGACGACGGCGTATTCATCTCCCGAACGGAAATACGGACAGCTTTGTGTATGCCCGCTCAGAAAACGAACCAAATCGTCTTCGTCGAGATCCATCTCACATACATACCAATCGTATTCCTCATCATAAGCGTAATAGGCGCAGTATTCACAGCTCCCCGCACTTGATTTTGTCGTCATATGACCCCGTCCTTTCGTACATCGTCACAGTATACCATGTTCTGTTGATCATTGCAACCAATCAAACGGATAGGAACATAGGCGGAAATTCGGTCACTTTTTTTGTGTTTTCGGTCACATTTGATAAAAAAGATGTGCTTTTCAAAAAAATATAGCGATTTTTTACAATTTATTCAATGACAAATGCGATAAACTGTGGTATACTAACGGTTGAAATTGTCGATTTGCAACGAATGACAGCTCTATCTGAACGGAAAGGAGAACAGCCATGGCGGAACAATCCATCGGCGTTGATCGCATGGAGCATGCGGTCGCGCTGTTCGGCAGCTTTGACGAAAATGTCAAGCTGATCGAGCAGCATTACCGTGTGGAGGTCATCAATCGCGGCTCGGACATTCGCATCAGCGGAGACGCCGAAGCGGTGGATAAAGCGGTGCGGGCGGTGAACGGTCTGCTGCAGCTGATCAATCGCGGTGAGCAGCCGGGTGAGCAGAATGTACGGTATGTGATGACTTTGGTGGATGAAGGCGATGAAGACGAGCTGCCGAAGCTGTCCTCCGACAGTATTGCCGTCACGGCAAAGGGCAATCCCGTCAAACCGAAAACGCTCGGTCAAAAGCGCTATGTAGAGGCGATCCGCAAAAACACCGTCACGGTGGGCGTCGGTCCTGCGGGAACGGGAAAGACCTATCTTGCGGTGGCGATGGCGGTCAAGGCGTTTCGCGCCAAAGAGGTCAACCGCATTATTTTGACCCGCCCCGCGGTGGAAGCCGGAGAAAAGCTCGGCTTTTTGCCCGGTGATTTGCAGTCAAAGGTGGACCCGTATCTGCGGCCGCTTTACGACGCGCTGTTTGAAATGCTCGGCATGGAGACCTATCAGAAGTACATGGAGCGCGGCAACATTGAGATCGCGCCGTTGGCGTATATGCGCGGGCGTACGCTTGATGACAGCTTTATCATCCTCGATGAGGCCCAAAATACCACTCCTGAGCAAATGAAGATGTTTCTGACCCGTCTCGGTTTTAATTCCAAAATGGTCGTCACGGGCGATGTCACGCAGATCGATCTACCGGACGGACGAAAGAGCGGATTAAAGGAGATTTTGCGCGTGCTGAAAAATGTCGAGGACATCGCCATTTGCGAATTCAGCCAAAAGGATGTTGTGCGGCACCAACTGGTCCAGCGGATTATCGACGCTTATGAAAAGTATGAAAAGAATGCGCATCATGAAGAAAGGAAGCGACTGTCAAATGGCAAAAATAAAAGTGGTAATTGAAAATAAGCAGAAAACGGTGAAAGTGCCGACGGGACTGCGGATGCTGCTGCGCCGCTGCTGCCATGCGGTGCTCGAACAGGAGCACTTCGGCGAGCCGGCACAGGTGGATATTTCGATTGTGGACAACGCCATGATCCGCGAGATCAACCGCGAGCATCGGAACATTGATCGGGTGACCGATGTGCTCTCCTTCCCGCTCGGAGAGAACGGCGTGTATGACAAAGACCCCGAAACGGGCGCCTATATGCTCGGGGATATCGTCGTGTCCATCGAGCGAGCCCAAACGCAGGCGGAGCAGTATGATCACAGCTTCCAGCGGGAGATGGGCTACCTTGTCGTTCATTCGATGCTGCATTTGCTCGGCTATGACCATGAGGCAGGCGGACTCCAAGCGGTTCGTATGCGCGAGCATGAGGAGGCCGTCATGCAGAAGATCGGCTTGCCGCGCGACGGCAGCTATGTGCTGAATTCATAAAGGAGCAAAAAAGCGACCCGTTCAAACGGCCATCCCACGACCGATGGCTGCTTGAACGGGTCGCTCTTCTTTTATGCGGGATTTCAAAAAAGGCGTGATAACGGCGCTTGAAAGTCCGTTTTTTTATCGGATAACCGTACGGCGAGAAGGAGGCCGCTTTACCGCTTTGGGAGAGCCGCCCGTTTTTCGGTCAGATCGCGGACAACCTCCCCGGCGGCAATCAGACCGGCGACAGACGGCACAAAGGCGGTGCTGCCGGGAATTTGTCGGCGGCCCTCGCTCGGCTGTTCGGCATTCTCGTCGGGTTCAAGCGGTGCTTTCGCGGGCTCGCGGGAAAAGACCACCTTGAGCGAATGGATGCCGCGGGCTCTGAGCTCCTTGCGCATGATGCGGGCAAGCGGGCAAAAGGAGGTCTTGGAAATATCCGTCACCTCCAGCGCAGTGGGGTCGCATTTGTTGCCGGTCCCCATCACGCTGATGATCGGGGTGCCCGCGTCGCGCGCGCGCTCGATAAGCGTCAGCTTGGCGGTTACGGTGTCAATCGCGTCGACGATGTAGTCATAGTCGCGAAGCTCCAGTTGATCGGCCGTGTCGGGAAGATAAAAAAGCCGATGAGCGCGGACGGTGCAGGCAGGGTTGATATCGGCGATGCGTTCGGCGGCGACATCCGTTTTATAGCGGCCGAGCGTTGTGTGGGTCGCGAGAATCTGGCGGTTGATATTGGTCAGATCGACGGTGTCACTGTCGATGACATCCAAAGCACCGACGCCGCTTCGCGCCAGCGCCTCGACGACATAGCCCCCCACGCCGCCCAGCCCGAATACGGCGACACGCGAGCGAGCCAAAAGCTGCATGGCGTCTTTGCCGAGCAGCCGCTCGGTTCTGGAAAAAGCGTTTGACATCAAGAAGCACTTCCTTTTTATCGCATAGGCTGTGAAGGTGTCTGATAAAACAGCCGATTTCCTTCATGAAGACGGTCTTTTCTTCATAATACAATGAAATTCTTGTCGGTGCAAGGATGAAATCCGCTTTTTTGAGGGCGTATGCTTTGCGGGATTATATGTATCCTTGAAATGCTTATCCGATTTCACAAGAAATCCCTCCTGTCAGTTTGTACACTGACAGGAGGGACTGTTGTAAGTGTGCTTTATCACACTTATATGAATTTATTTCGCTCTTTTCTTCTTACCGTAAACCGTTGTCCCAATCACGCTTGCTCCGCTGACAAAGAGAAGTGCAAGCCACAATGCCATATGGCTGTTATCGCCGGTCTGCGGAG
>JBJEIR010000085.1:0-3665 GCA_051877215.1 Acutalibacteraceae bacterium
GATTTTTAACGCCGTTCGGGTGAAAAGATACCGTTTTAAACCATATCGGTTTCGATTCTCCTTGCCTTATAAAACAGACATTGCCGCTATATGACAGCGGCATTGAAAAAGAGCGGTATTAAGAGGCTTTGCGCCGAAGAAGGCGGGGCTTTCCGGCTTACCAATCCGCAGCAAACGGTTGGGAATCCCTACAGCAGTAAACCGAATTGTCCCGCAAGCGGCAGCGCAGGTGATGACCCCCATCTATGAGCCGAAGCTCGCAGACAAAATCCGCGGCAGCACACCGAACCGAAGTGGGACATATGCCATCATAAAGAGAAACGCAGCGCTATGTATTACACCATAAAAACAAAAGACTTGCACGCAAGGGATATGACCTATCCGCAGCAGGCAAGTCTTTGCACATTTTAGGATTCAAGCGCCGTGTGCGAAATCATACGCACAGCGGTGCGACAGAAAGCGTAAAGGATTGCCGGCTTTCTGCTCGATTTATAATATGACTCTAAGCACAAACCAATCGTCTTTCACCGAGAACTGGCAGTTGCCGTTCAGCTTTTCTGTGACATAGCGGATGCTCTGCGTACCAAATCCGTGACCTGCTTTACGGCTATGCGGTATACCATCCGTCATGACCGGCTTCTCTGCAAAGGTGTTTTTGACGGAAATCAGCAGCTTGTCATCGTCCATTCGTAAAGAAAGGGCGATATGCCGCTTTTCCGCTTCAAGCGGCAGCACGGCATGAATCGCATTCTCTAAAGCGTTGGACAGGATAGAGGTCAAATCGACATCCGAAACAGGAAGGTGCTCCGGGATACAAATGGATGGCTGAAAATCAATCCGGTTTTCAGCCATCACATTTTCGTAGGATGAAAGGATCATATTCACGATCTCATTTTTGCAGAATTTATGCATGGCGGTTCTGTCTACATAGGAAACAATCCCGCTGATATACTCCTTTGCCTTATCGCACTCACCGCTATCAATATAAGCGGAAATCGTAGTGAGAAAATGACGCATATCATGGCGCAGAAGTGAAACGGTATAGGCAGAACGCTTTTGGGCTTCCATTTCCTTTTGAGATTGCGCCTGCTGCATTTCCAAAATACGGCTTCGCTGTTCCGCCTCGCGCTTTTCCTCATACTGCTTGAAATATACCAGCAAAAACAAAAGATATGCGATACAAAGAACAAAGCCGAGAAACTCGGCGACCACTTCTTTGCCGGAATAGATCAGGGTGGTGTAAACACCCGTTACATAATCAAAAAGGTAATAGGTAAACGGCAAAATCGAAAAAATGAGCAATGCCCCCGTCGGCTTCTGCATCAGCTGTGCAGCCGCATTGGATACAAACCGCATCAGTACGGCAAAAACAACAACAGTGGTAACAATCCTAACACTGTAATATACCCATTCAAGCCCCGTGATATCCAGCATCGCAAGCCCGACCCATTTACTGATCTGACAGCACAGATAGGCGATGAGCACCGAAAGGACACAGCGAAGTGCGTTGTACCGATAAAACAGTGTCAGAAAAAGAATCAGCGGCAGGTGAATGATCAGCGGATATACCTGCGCGGTAAAAACGGCTCCGAAAAATATAAAAGAGAGAGCGCTGACCACGCTGACAGCGGCGGAAAACCCAAACAGGATACCGATATTTTTACGGCTCATCCGTATGCCGAGAAAGGCGGCGGACAGATACACGCCGAACCACAGCGTGACCGCGTGATGCAGAATGCTTAAGACGCTGTTCAACATACGGTTTTTCCCTTCTTAATCTCTGAAAATAAATGCAAAATACGCTTCTTTGAACGCTTTGCCATACCCTCTGGCAATCGGGATGCTGCGCCCGGACTTTGTAATGATCTGCGTCATACTGAAATGATCCACATTAGGCAGATAGACAAGATAGCTGCGATGGCATTTGAAAAACCCGTCGTTTTCGGTCATCCGATCTTCCAGGGAATGCAGCGGCTGGGCCGCTTCGACCGTTTTCCCTGTCCGCAGATAAAATACGACTCTTTTGTTTTGTGCTTCGGCATATTCCATATTGTGAAAATACAGCTTCTGATATCCAAAAGCGATTTTCACAACAATATTTTTCGGCTCCGCATCGACAGCGTGACTGCATTCATCCAGCGTTTCCTTCACTTTTTCGTAGGTGACGGGCTTAAGCAGATAGCCCCATGCTTTCACTTCATAGGAATCCAAGGCGAATTCCGGGGAAGAAGTCAGAAAAACGATTTTCACAACATTGTCGCTCTGCCGCAGCTCTTTTGCGGTGTCTATGCCGCTTTGCAGCGGCATGATAATATCCAAAAAGATAATATCCATATGGGTGACGGCATTTTTGGCGAGCAACGCGTCGCCGTTGTCAAAACGGTATATTTCAGCCGGGATTCCGCTTTGCTCCGACCATCTTTCCACCATATCGGCGGCCCGCTGCAAAAATTCGGGACTGTCATCACAGACGGCAATCCGTATCATGGAATCCCCCCTTTTACATGAATATCCACTTATATTCTACTTTGTTTTTGCGTCTTTTTCAACCGCGCGAAACGGCAGCTCACGCCAAAAAAACGACATTTCACGCCGCAGACGGTTTTTGCCCTCAGAACAAAGTATAATAAGAACTGTCATCATCCGGCAAAAGAAGGGAGGACCTATATGACGGTTGCACTTTGTTGTGATGATCCCAAAAGCGGCGAAGCCATTACAAGACAGTTGTCAACGCTTTGCCATGTTACGACGGAATCCTTTTACAATATTTCCGATTTTATTGCAAAAGTAAGCGGCTGTCCCGATACGATTATGCTGATCGCGCAAACAGGGGCGCTCAGCACCGAAACCGCGATGGCGGCAAGAGAACATAACCCGCAAGGAAAGCTGATTTGGTTTTCCGATCTGGACTTCGCGCTTTTATCTTTTCGGCTGAAGGCGACCTATTTCGGACTGCTGCCGATTGAAGATGACAAGCTGAAGACGGCGCTCAGCTATTGCAGAATTCCCATAAAAGGGGAAAACGGTTAAGTTTCTCCGAACAGGCTTATCGGCTTATTCATTATATAAAAATATACCGTTCTGTCAAGGGCCGAAAGGAGGCGCAAATCGTGAAGAAGCAAGGACCGTTTGCTGCAGGCGGCAAAGAAGCGGTAACGGTGCGCATGCTCCTACGGCGGCTGCAACAGTCGCAAGGACAGCGCGACGCTCCCCCCTTGCGCTGTATGAACACTTAAAATAACAGAAAAAGGGCTTTGCCGGTAAATTTACCGATAAGACCGGCCATCTCTGAGGCGAACCATTCAGAAGCAGTACATTATTAGGATTAGGAGATAAGGAGATAAGGATTATGAAAAGAGCAATCACAGGTATTTTGGCGCTGGTTATGATTTTCACCATGGCGTTGACAGGCTGCACAGCAAACGAAAAGAGACAGGAAGCGCTGGACAAGCATACCGCAATCGCCACCGCCTTTAACGAAGTGGCAACGTTGATCAATGAGAACGCCGACAGCTTGGATGTGACTGTCATCAGTCGTTATCAGCAGATGTCAGAACTGTTGAATACCTATACGGACATTCTGCAAGGCGGCGGGGAGATTTCCGACGAAAAATACGATGAAATGATCGCATGGTTTGACGAGGTGGAGGATTGGATCCAAGATA
>JBJEIR010000086.1:0-3610 GCA_051877215.1 Acutalibacteraceae bacterium
GGACGGAAAAACGCATTACAGCGAAATTTTCCATCCCGTCACCGCCGAAGCCCGCGCCGAGTTGAACAACGCCGTTCTCAAGGCGTATGAACAGAAGCTGGACGAGGAACAGGTGCAGGAGCAGAATGAGGACGAAACCAACGCTTTTGAGCCGACAATGTAGAATCTTCTGATAAAGTCGGCTCAACTCGCTGGACTTTTTCAGTTTTATCGGTATCCTGTAGGTAGAGAGGTGAACTATCATGAAAAAAAGCAGTATTTTAATCATAGCGCTTGCACTGATCATAAGCCTTGCAGGATGCACAAAGCAGAAACAGAGGCAGACGGAGAGCGAAAGCCCGCCCGCAGTCATCCAAACGGTAAATGCTCCATCAGTCATGGAATCCGGCGATGACAGAGCTGCTGAGGAATCGGAAACGACGGCTATAACGCCAAATACGGAAACATACCCTCCGTCCCTCACCGAGCCTGTACAGACGGCAGAGGAAAGAAAGACAGAATCTTCACCCGCCGCGGCAGAGAGTCCGAAACAGGATACCGCACCGCAGCCTCCCAAGCAGACGGAATCGTCAAAGCCAGCGGATACGACAAAACCCGTAGCTACGGCAGAACCGACAGAGCCTCCGAAAGCCGAAGAACCGAAGTCGACCGAACCGCCTGCGGCTACAGAAACGCCAAAAGAAACGGAAACCACCGCACCTCCCGCCCCGGCATTCAATATTGATTATTGGATCGGTTATGCACAAAGCTATGCTCAAAGTGCGGGACTTAGGCTGGAAAGTTCAGCGGTGGACTGTTGGGACAACCCTATCAGTGCAAACGCGAAATGCAAATATCTCGAACGGGATATAAAAAGCAGATTGGATTTTTATGCGAAAGATAATGAGATAACAGATGTATGGATATGGGCTGAGGAAATCGCACCCGATTCATACGAACTCTATATCGGATACGCATAAACACAAAATCATTCAAAGCGCATCGTAGAAATACGGTGCGCTTTAATATTTATCAGGAGGAATGACCTTAAATGAAGAAAAGTAAAACGAAACGCATCTTATCGCTGTTTCTCGCAGTTGTCATGTGTCTCTCCGCTTTTGCCGGATTCGGAACAACTGCTTTTGCGGCGGGAGTGGAAGGAAAAGCATATATGATTGCCTTTCCGCGAAGCAATGACGCAAATGCTGACTACAGCGGGAGCTGGGGACATGACGATCTCACCTATATGAACGGGTGGTTTGCAAAATCGGGAAAATACACAACCGTATATACCATCGACAGTTACACCGGGAAAATATGCTACTGCATTGAACCCGGAACATCGTTAAAAAATGACGATGTATTCACGCAAAAAGATGAAAGCTTTTGGGACAATTATCCGTCTGATTATAACAAAACGATCAGTCCTGATATGATAAAGCTGTTTGTAGGGCGTATTCTGCAATACGGATATACCGGAAATGTCAGCACAAGCTGGGTGTCGCAGGATACGGACGGAGCAAATAAAATTGCTCAGGCATATGCAACGCAAATACTCATTTGGGAAACCGTTGTCGGCGAGCGTGATGAAAACTTTAATCATGTTGACACCGGAAGTTATAACCGTGTTCTGCAGGTGGTTAAGGATACGCACCCTTTGAAATCTCTCATCTATAGCTATTATGAGAGCATTGAAGCAAGTGTGAAGAAGCACTCCAAGTTGCCAAGCTTTTGCAGTAAAAGCAGCGGCAAAGCAAATGAATATGAGCTTGAATGGGACGGTACACAGTATATTGCTGTTTTAACCGATACAAACGGCGTCCTTTCAGATTACAGCTTTTCATCCAATAACTCGGATTTGAAATTTACTGTATCGGGAAACAAACTTACCGTTACGGCAGCAAAAGCGCCGGAAAACACCGTCAGCATTACCGTTTCAAAAAGTGTTCAGAGAAAAGGACTGATCGTTTGGAACGACGGTCAATATGCGCCGGGCAAAGGACAGCAGGATCTCGTTTCCTATACGCAATCGGTAAGCGATCCGATTAAGGGTTATTTGAAAATCAATGTATCCTTCGGTTCCGCTAAAATTGTAAAAACGAGCGAGGATGGTAAGGTGGACGGCGTGTCTTTCCGTTTGCAGGGCAACGGCGTAGATCAGACGGTGGTTACCAAAAACGGCGGTCAGATTCAGGTAGATAACCTGCGCCCCGGCGTTTACACCGTAACAGAAATTACGGACAACAAATACGAGCCGCAGGAAATCCGCCGTGTTACTGTTGTTTCGGGACAGACCTCAACCGTCACTTTCAGCAATGTATTAAAGCGCGGTGATCTGACGGTCACCAAGACCAGTGAGGACGGGCTGAACGAGGGCGTGAAATTCCACTTGTTCGGTACTTCTTTGTCCGGTCTTGCCGTAGATGAATACGCGGTTACAGACAGTTCCGGTAAGGCATATTTTAATGATGTGCTTATCTCCGGCAATACGCCGTACACCCTTGAAGAAGTCGACACCGATATCCGCTATGTCGTTCCCGAAAATCAGACGGCAGCGATTGAGTGGAACAAGGTGACAAACAAATCCTTCACGAATATCCTCAAGAAATGGCAGCTCACTGTCACCAAGAGCGATAAAGAAACAGGTATCGCACAGGGTGATGCAACGCTTGGCGGTGCTGTCTATGGAATTTTCAAGGGTGAGCAATTAATCGACACCTATACCACCGACGCAAACGGTCAGTTCACCACAGGCTGGTATATCTGCGATTCCGATTGGAGTCTGCGTGAAATCTCGGCAAGCGAGGGCTATCTCGTAACCTCCGGCAGCGAGCATATCGGAGTTGAGCCGAAGCGTTATACCGTTGAGTATAACAACGCCGCGCTGGATGTTCTTGAAACCGTCAGAAAAGGTAAAATTGCCGTAATCAAACATTGTGATGACGGCTCGACGCAGATCGAAACGCCGGAACAGGGTGCGGAATTTGAGGTGTATCTCAAGTCCTCCGGTTTCTATGCAAACGCAAAAGAAGCCGAAAGAGATGTCCTTCTCTGCGACGAGTTCGGGTTTGCCGAAAGCAAGGAACTTCCTTACGGTATTTACACCGTGAAGCAGACTAAAGGTTGGGATGGAAAAGAGCTTATGCCGCCTTTCGATGTGTTTGTCTCTGAGGACGGCGAAACCTATCGTTACCTCATCAACAACGCAACTTTTGAATCTCTGATTGAGATTGTCAAAAAGGATATTGAAACCGGCAAGGTAATCCCCGCTTCGGGAATAGGCTTTAAGGTGCGCAATACCGACACAGGCGAATATATCGTGCAGCACATCAACTACCCGACGCCTGTGGATATTGACACCTACTACACCGACACTACAGGTAAACTCATGCTACCGGAGGCTCTTCCGTTCGGGAATTATGAAATCATTGAACAGAATACCTGCTTCGGATATGTTCTCGACAGCACTCCCGTTCCCTTTAAGGTGGACGGCAGCCAAACCGTCGTGACGGTGGAAAAGCACAATGTCGCGCAGAAAGGCACTATCACCGTAACCAAGACCGGCGAGGTGTTCACCTCCGTTATGGAGAGTGACGGTATCTATCAGCCTGTTTACTCCGCCCGAGGACTT
>JBJEIR010000087.1:0-3608 GCA_051877215.1 Acutalibacteraceae bacterium
CATGACGCCGCCTTTTTTGACCGCGCCATTCAAAAGCGCGAGCGCCGCCGTCGTGCCGTGACAGCCGCAGCGTTCGAGTCCCATTTCTTCGAGAATGTGCGCAACCGAATCGCCGATGGCGGGCGTGGGCGCAAGGGAGAGATCGACAATGCCGAACGGCACGCCGAGGCGCTTGGAGGCTTCCGACGCAACCAATTGTCCCATACGGGTGATTTTAAAGGCGGTTTTCTTGATAATATCGGCGACGGCTGTCAAATCGCAGTCGCCCGCCTTGGCAAGCGCCGCACGCACCACTCCGGGGCCGGACACGCCGACATTGATGACACAGTCCGGCTCTCCCGCCCCGTGAAAGGCGCCCGCCATAAAAGGATTATCCTCCGGAGCATTGCAAAAAACGACCAGCTTGGCAGGGCCGATGCAGCCCTTGTCGCGTGTCAGCTCTGCGGACTGTCTGACGATTTTTCCCATTAAGGCGACCGCGTCCATGTTAATGCCCGTTTTGGTCGAGCCGATATTGACGGAAGAGCAGATGTGCTCCGTCTCGGCAAGCGCCTGCGGAATGGCGGCAATCAGCTCCCTGTCGCCGGGGCCGAAGCCCTTTTGTACAAGAGCAGAAAAGCCGCCGAGAAAATTCACGCCGCAATCGACCGCCGCTTTTTCAAGCGTTTTGGCAATGCGCACCGCGTCGCGGTCTTCACAGGAGGCAAGGATCATCGCGATCGGCGTGACCGAAATGCGCTTGTGAATAATGGGAATCCCGAATTCGCGCTCAATCTGTTCGCCGGTTTGAACGAGATTCTTGGCGCATCGGGTGATCTTGTCATAGATGCGGTCGCAGGTATCGGCAAGATCACCGCGGCAGCAGTCAAGCAGAGAGATTCCCATCGTGATGGTTCGTACATCGAGATTTTCATCGTCGATCATATGGATGGTTTCCAATATATCATGAGCGTTCAGCAAAGAGAGAGCCCCCTTAAATCGTATGCATGGCGTTGAACAGATCTTCGTGCATGGCGTGAATGGATAATCCCATGTCCTTGCCGATGGCATCCAGTCTGTCGGCAAATTCGGTGAACGGAATGTCGCTTTTTTCGATATCCACCATCATAATCATGGCAAACATATCCTGCAAAATAGATTGTGTCACTTCGGTTACATTGATTTTGTGGGCGGCACATTCCGAGGATACGCGGGCAAGAATACCCACCATGTCCTTGCCGATGACCGTGATGACTGCACGCATAAAAAAGCCTCCTGTTAAAACTGTATTTCAGCTGTCGATACAGTATAACATATTTCTTTGTTAAAAAAAAGACACTTTTCGGAAATTTTTCTCTCTTACATTTTGCCGCACCTTCGCGCAACCGTCGCCGCCGTATTACCTTTTGAAAAAGGCGCTGTCGCTGTGCCGTCGGTTTTTGCAAAAAGAAATTTGCAAAAAAGCGAGAAATTTTCATAAATACATGTTATAATAGCTCTGCAGCATATCCGAATGCGGTTTTAACGCGTTTGCGGCGGATGCGGGCAATGTGTTATAATGGGCTCGGAAGAACCGGAGAAGAACGGAGCGTGAAGAAATGCCGCTTGTTGACAGTCATACCCACTGCGAAGCGTCGGAGGACAGTGAAACTCCCGTTTGTGAGTTGGTTCGTGCCGCCGCTTTGCGCGGGATTACCATGCTTTCTCTGACCGATCATGTAGAGGTGATCGACTTTTTCAAAGGAGAATATGATAAGGCTGCCGAAACCGCATGGAAGCTGATGGAGGACGCACAAAAGGATTTTCCGACGGGATTTTCTCTTCTGCGCGGGATCGAGCTCGGAGAGCCGCATATGGATGTTTCACTTTCCGATCGGATTTTGGCCGCGCACCCGTATGATTTTGTGCTCGCCTCTATGCATCGGTTGTCCGAAAAAATCCCGGATTATTATTACATAGACTATACGGCCTACAGCGACGGGGAGATCGAGCGGCAGATGCAGCGCCATTTTGAGGAGACCTACAAGATGGTTCGGTGGAACGGCTTTGACAGCCTTGCTCATCTGACCTATCCGTTTCGCTATCTGCCGGAAAAGTGGCGGCAGGGGGACTATCGCCGCTGGCAGGGCGTGATCGATGAGCTGCTCGGATTGCTTGCTCAAAACGGCAAATCGCTGGAGATCAACACCTCAGGGTTGCGAAAAGGGCAGGGGGTCACCTCTCCCGACCTGCCGCTGATTGCGCGCTTTCGGCAGCTTGGCGGGCAAACGGTCACACTCGGCTCGGACGCGCACCGTGCACAGGAGGTGGGCGCCGATATCGGGGCTTCGGCGGCGCTTGCCGTGCAGGCCGGGTTTACGCACGCCGCCGTTTATGTACAGCGCACACAAAAGCAAATCCCACTTGCTGACATTGGCTGACCGTTTTATACGACAGCCTTGAATTAGGATACACAATTTCAAGAAAGGAATGAGGATCGTATGGAAAAATTGCTCAAGCTGCTTGACCAAAACGCGCGCATGAGTGACGCACAACTGGCAGTGATGCTGAATACGACGGAGGAGGATGTCAAGAAACAGATCGCCGCTCTTGAAAAGCAGGGCGTTATCCGCGCGTATAAAGCGGTGATCGACTGGGATAAGACCGACCGCGAATATGTGACGGCGCTCATCGAGCTGCATGTCACCCCGAAGCGCGACCTCGGATTTGAAGATATCGCACAGACCATCATGAAATTTAAGGAAGTGGAAAGCATCTCGCTGATGTCGGGTGGCTATGATTTTTCCATCACGGTGAATGCGCGCACATTTAAGGATGTGGCGATGTTTGTGGCGAAGCGCCTGTCTCCGCTTGAGTCGGTCGTGTCCACGGCGACGCATTTTGTGCTGCGCCGCTATAAAGAAAACAATGTGATTTTCTTTGAAGATGAGAAGGATGAGAGAGGAGCGCTGTAAGTCATGCAGTATGACAGCTTGCTCAATCGCACGCTGATAAACGCGAAGCCATCGGGGATTCGGCGCTTTTTTGATATTGCCCATGAGATGGAGGATGTGATCACGCTGTCCATCGGTGAGCCGGATTTTTCGACTCCGTGGCATATCCGTGAGGTGGGCATCCATACCCTGGAACGCGGAAAAACATGGTATTCACCCAATGCGGGCTTGCTTGAGCTGCGTGCCGCGACCGCGCGGTATCTTGAGCGTCGCTTTGGATTGTCGTACGATCCGAAAACCGATATTTTGATGACGGTGGGCGGCAGCGAAGCGATTGATTTGTGTATGCGTGCTTTGATCAATGAGGGAGACGAGGTGCTGATCCCGTCGCCGAGCTTTGTTTGTTATGAGCCGCTGGCGGCGATGGCGGGCGGCGTGCCGGTGATGCTGGAAACCTCGGCTGAGGATGCTTTTCGTCTGACGCCTGAGGTGCTGCAAGCGGCGATTACTCCGAAAACAAAGCTGCTTGTCCTGCCTTTCCCGAACAACCCGACAGGCGCTGTTATGCAGCGAGAGCATTTGGAGGCCATTGCCGAGGTGCTGCGCGGCACGGATATTATGGTGCTGTCCGATGAAATTTACGGGGAGCTGACCTACATAGAGGGCGGGCATACCAGCTTTGCCTCCATTGAGGGA
>JBJEIR010000088.1:0-3593 GCA_051877215.1 Acutalibacteraceae bacterium
GGACGCGGTGTCAAGGATGTTGACATTCCGATGCCCAACCATATCGTCGCGTTTGAGCAGGTCAAAAAAGCGCTGACCGAGGGAGAGGGAAAAGTGCTCAACGACCTGTCCGAGGTATCCGCTATCGGGCACCGTATCGTGCAGGGCGGCTCTGTTTTCAACCACTCGGTGCTCGTTACGCCGCAGGTCATCAAAGACATCGAGGATCTTTCTCCGCTCGCCCCTCTTCACAACCCCGCTCATGTGCAGGGCATCCGTGCCGCCATCGAAGCGTTCGGCGAAAAGGTGCCGCAGGTCGTCGTCTTTGACACCTCTTTCCATCAGACCATGCCGCCGAAAGCGTATATGTTCGGCCTTCCGTATGAATACTATCAGAAATACCATGTGCGCCGCTACGGCTTCCACGGCACCTCTCACCGCTATGTTTCGGCGCGCTGCTGCGAGCTTCTCGGCAAGCCGGACGGCAAGGGCACGCGCATCATCACCTGCCATCTCGGCAACGGCTCCTCCCTCGCCGCCATCAAAGACGGCAAGGTGATCGACACCACCATGGGACTGACGCCTCTCGACGGCTTTTTGATGGGAACGCGCTGCGGCGCGGTTGACCCTTCCGCCATCACCTTCCTGATGGATAAGGAGCATCTCACGCCGGCCGAAATGGATGCGATTATGAACAAAAAATCCGGTCTGCTCGGCATTTCGGGGCTTTCAAGCGACGACCGCGACATCACCAAGGCTGTCGAAGACGGCAACGAACGGGCACAGCTTGCCTGGGATATGCGCAGCTATGAAATCATCAAGCTGGTCGGCGGCTACATTTCGGCGCTCGGCGGATTGGACGCCATCGTCTTTACGGCAGGCGTCGGTGAAAATCAGCCGATCATTCGCCGCGACATTCTCGAATCGCTTTCCTATCTCGGCGTAACCATTGACGACGAAGCGATTTTGACCCGCCGCAAGGAGGTCGAAATCAGCGGCCCCGATTCGACGGTCAAAGCGTTTGTCATCCCGACAAATGAAGAATTGGTCATTGCGCGTGATACAAAAGAAATCGTTGAAAAGCTGTAAAGCACACCGGCGGCGTATCGCAAAAGCGATACGCCGCTTTCCGATTATCCACACATCTTTGTCTTCAGGAGGTATCCGCCCATGCAAGCACGACATCTGATCGACCTGTGCGACCTCTCCACCGATGAATGGGAGGATCTGACCCGTCTCGCCTGCGATATCCGCTCCGACCCACAGCGGTATGCGCACGCGTGCGAAGGGCATATCATGGCGACGCTGTTTTATGAGCCCTCCACCCGCACACAGATGTCCTTTCAGGCCGCCATGCTGCGGCTCGGCGGCAAGCTGATCGGCTTTGACGATCCGAACAATTCCTCCGTCGCCAAGGGCGAATCCCTCAAGGATACCGTTCGGGTCATCAGCGGCTATGCCGATCTGATTACCATGCGTCACCCGATGGCGGGCGCGGCGAAGGCGGCTTCGCTTTATTCCCGTGTGCCGGTCATCAACGCCGGCGACGGCGGGCATTTGCATCCGACGCAGACGCTGACCGACCTTGTGACACTGCAGGCGGAAAAGGGACGCTTTGACAACCTGTGCATCGGGCTGTGCGGCGATCTCAAAAACGGGCGCACCGTTCATTCGCTGATCAAGGCCCTGAGCCGCTTTCAAAGCAATTCGTTTGTCCTGATCTCCACCCCTTATCTGCGTGTTCCCTATTATGTGCGTGAGCTGCTGGAGAAAAGCGGCTGCGTTTTTGAAGAGGCGGATAACCTTTCCGAAGTGATAAACCGTCTCGATATGCTGTATATGACGCGTATTCAGCGGGAGCGTTTTGCCACTATCGAAGACTATCACAAGCAGGCGGGTATTTATATTCTGGACAAAGAAAAGATGGCTTTGGCAAAGGACGACCTGATCGTCATGCACCCGTTGCCCCGCGTCGATGAGATCACCGTCGAGGTGGACGACGATCCCCGCGCCAAATATTACGAGCAGACGGAATACGGCCTTTATGCGCGCATGGCTCTCATCCTGACCATGCTGCGCGACAATCAAAAAATCCTCCGCCCGGATACGCCGCCCATCGGCTCACTGCATCGGTGCGGCAATCCAAACTGTATTACCAACCGGGAAGACTATGTGCCGCGCATCTTCCGAAGGGAGGGCGATTTTCTTGTGTGCGACTACTGCGACGAACGCACCCTGCTCCCCTGAAAAAGGGCGCCCCGAAAAAGCGCTGATTATCAACGGCTCCCCCCACAAAGACGGCGCGACTGCCGAGCTGCTCTCACTGCTTTTGGACAACAGCTCGCGCGCTCTCACCGAAATCAACTGCTTTTCCCGCGCGGTGATCCCGTGCGATGACTGCCGCGGCTGTTTTTCAGCCGACGGATGTGTCAAGCGGGACATGGACGACATTTACGAGGCGCTCGAAGACGCCGACTGTCTGATTTTTGCCTCCCCTGTTTATAACCGCTCCTTTCCCGCTCCGATGAAGGCGCTGCTCGACCGTTTTCAGTGCTATTGGGCCGCGCGCTTTATACAAGGGAAAAAGCCGCCCATCCCAAAGTCCAAGACGGCAATATTGCTGACCGCCTGCGGCAGCGAACGCGATGACGGACGCTTTCTTGAACAACAGCTTGCGCCGCTGCTGACGGTGCTCAATGCGCACCTTGTCGGCGCCGTGCACCTCAAAAGCACCGACCATGCACAGGAGCAAAACGGCATCAAACAACAAATCCACGCGCTGAAAGCCGCCGTCGGACTTTGACGGCGGCTTTTGCCGTATCTGCCGTCAAAGAAACCGCTGCCGCGTGAAAAGCCGGAAAAATGCAAGCGAGCGTTGCATTTTGTCGGGCTTTTTGTTATACTCAATATGTAAAAAGCGGAAACGGACGGGATTGTGCCGAAAACGGCGCTTTTGCCGATTTTTTCCGTATTCCGTTTCACCGTCCCATTTTTTGTGCGGGACAATCATTTTTGTACCGTTTCAGAGGAGGAGCAACCTATATGAAGAAGTTTTTTGCGGAATTTCGGGATTTTGCCATGCGCGGCAATGTGGTCGATCTGGCTGTGGCCGTCATCATCGGCGCGGCCTTTCAGGCGATCGTCAACTCTCTTGTCAATGACATCATTTCCCCTTTGATCGGTACCTTTCTCAACACCGATTTCAGCGCATGGGTATTTCAGATCAACGGCGTGGATATCAAATACGGTGCCTTTATTACAGCCGTCGTCAACTTCATCATCATGGCCTTTGTTATATTCCTGATGATCAAGCTGATTAACAGAGCAAAGCGCATCGGCAAAAAAGCCGAGGAACCCGCCGAGGAGAAACCCACCGTCAAAAAATGCCCGTATTGCTGCAGCGAGATTGCAATCGAAGCGACCAGATGCCCGCACTGCACCTCCGAGCTTCCCGCAGAAGAAGCCGACGCCTGAGCCGTCTTTTCAAGTAGCGCAAAAGCCCGCAGTCTTTGGGACTGCGGGCTCAGCTTGTCAAAAAACGCGCTGTAAAAGGATTTTGTGGCATACCACCGCCTCCCCTGTGCAATGGGGAGAGTGGGGTTGACACCAAAGCC
>JBJEIR010000089.1:0-3586 GCA_051877215.1 Acutalibacteraceae bacterium
CCAAAAGCCGTGTTGTCAACCCCTCTCTCCCCATTACACAGGGGAGGCGGTGGTAGGCCACAAAATCCTTTTACAGTACGGTTTTTTGACAGGCTGAGTATAATAAAGAAACCGACCGTAAAAAAGGAGGGCGCTTTCGTGAACGGAATTCTCTGTCTTGACAAGCCGCAGGAGATGACCTCCTTTGCCGCGTGCGCCGCGGTGCGCCGCGCGCTCGGCATCAAAAAGGCGGGACACGCAGGCACCCTTGACCCAATGGCGACGGGGGTTTTGCCGATTTTATGCGGCAACGCAACCCGCGCGCTCGATTTTCTGCCCTCCCACGACAAGCGCTATACGGTGACCGTCCGTTTCGGGCTGAAAAGCGACACGCAGGACATTTGGGGACAGGTTTGCGAAACGGGCGCCCCGCTTCCAAACGCCGCCGATATTGAGACGGCACTGTCGTCCTTTCGCGGGGAGATTTTGCAAACGCCGCCGATGATGTCCGCTCTTAAAAAAGACGGCGTGCGGCTGTATGAGCTGGCGCGCAAGGGTCTTGAGGTGGAGCGCGCTCCCCGCAAAATCACGATTTCTGCACTGAACCTTCTTTCTTTTGAACACGACACCCTGCTGCTCGACTGCGTCTGCTCAAAAGGCGCCTATATGCGCACGCTTGCGGCCGACCTCGGCGACGCACTCGGCTGCGGCGCCGTGATGGCGGCGCTGCGCCGCACCGAAGCGGCGGGGTTTTCGCTCGATGCCTGCCTTTCGCTTGAGAAAATCCGCCTTTGCGCCGAAGAGGGCACAATCGAGGGGTATATTCTGCCGACCGACCGCGCGCTTGGCGCCTATCCCGCCGTGACCGTCACCGCGCCGCAGGCGGTGCGGTTTCAAAACGGCGGCGGGCTCTTTTTGAACCGTCTTTCCTCGGTCGTTTGCGGCCTGACGCGCATTTATGCGCCCGACGGCCGCTTTTTGGGGCTGGGAGAGCCGCGCGGCGATGAGCTGACAATCGCCCGCCTGTTTGCCGCGGGCGGCTGACCGTCGACAATTTTTCATTTTTTTGCTTTTTCACTTTTTCGCTTTTTTACTTTTTTGCTTTTTCTTCTTCCCTTGTTGCTTTTTTATCTTCTTCGATTCTTTGAAAGGACCGATTTTTCATGCAGGTGCTTCGCTTAAACAGTCCCGTCACTCCCCTTGCGCCCGCCGACCGCGCGGTTGCGCTGGGGCTTTTTGACGGTGTGCATCTGGGGCACCGCCGCGTTATTATGAACGCTGTCGGCGCAGAAAATTTGCGCGCCGCGGTGTTCTCCTTCGGCGCCGACGCCGCCGCGCTCAAGCCGAATGCCTGCGCTCTGTGCACACCCGCTCAGACAGAGCGGCTGTTCGCCTCTTTGGGCGTGGACGAATGGCTGCAAGCGGACTTTTCCGGCTACCGCGACCTTTCCGCACAGGCGTTTGTCAAAGAGGTGCTCTGCCGCCAGCTTCACGCAAAGCGCGTTTGCTGCGGCTTCAATTTCCGCTTCGGCAAGGGCGGCGCGGGCGATGTCGCCCGACTTCGTGCCCTTTGTGCCGAAAACGGCATCGAGCTGGTGGTGGTACAGGAGGTGTGCGCGGACGGACAAGCCGTCAGCTCCGACCGCATCCGTCGGCTGATTGAGCAGGGCGAGGTGCAAAAAGCCGCCCGCCTGCTCGGGCATCCCTTTTCCCTTGAGCTGCCCGTTTCCCACGGGCAGCAGCTCGGGCGGCAGCTCGGTTCCCCGACCGTCAATCAATGCCTGCCCGACGGCTTTGTGCTGCCCCGCTTCGGCGTGTACGCCGGCACCGTCGTGATTGACGGCCGCACCTATTTCGGCATCAGCAATGTCGGCATACGTCCAACGGTGGGCGCGTCAAAACCGCTGTGCGAAACCTGGATAGAGGATTTTGAAGGCGATCTTTATGACCGCACCCTGTCAGTCGTTTTGACAAGCTTTGAGCGCCCCGAGCGGCCGTTTGCGTGCGTACAGGCGCTCAAAGACCAAATCGTCGCCGACCGCAACCGTGCGCGCGACCGGCGCAAGCAAAACCGTATCCGCGCCGTTTTCTTCGATTTTGACGACACGCTGCAGGACCGCCGCACCGCGTTTTTGCAATATGCCGATTTCTTTTTATCCCGCTACCTGCCTCATCTGAGCGAACAGCAGCGCGCCGAAAAGCGCGCCGAAATGCTGGAGCTGAACCGCGGCGGCTATGTCGATTATACCGCCTTTTTCACCGAGATGCCAAAGGCGATGGGACTTGAGAACCCGCCCGACAGCGCCGCGCTGTTTGCGGAATATCAGCGGCAGTTTCCCCGCTATGCAACGCTGTTTCCCGACGCTGTCGAGGTGCTGCAAGCGCTTCGAAAGCAGGGCTTTTTGCTCGGCATTGTCACCAACGGCCCGACGGTGCAGCAGCACCGCAAGATCGACTTTGCGGGGATTCGCCCGCTGCTCGACACGGTTGTGGTGTCGATGGAGGAGGGCGTGCACAAGCCGAATCCGGAATTGTTTTGCCGCGCGGCCGCGCGGCTGGGGCTGTCCGCGCACCAGTGCGTGTTTGTCGGCGACCACCCTGTAAACGACATCGAGGGCGCGCTGCAAAGCGGCATGCACCCCGTCTTTATGGATACCCGTGAAAAAAGCTGCGGACATTCGCAGGTGCCGGTCATTCATACCCTTCGTGAGCTGCCGGCACTGCTGAACGGAAAGGACTGGTTTTTATAAAACGCTTCCCACTATGTATCCTCGCGCTGACGCTTGCACTTACACCCCTTTTGTTTGTCGGCTGCGCCGAAGAGTCCCCCTCCGGCTCGTCCTCCCCGACGGTATCCGACCTCCCGACGGGCACGGGCGGGCGGTATGTCGATGCGCAAACGGGACTTTGCGCGACCTTCGGCTCCGAATGGACGCTTTATTCTGAGGCGGAGCTGGCCGCGCTCAACAGCACCGTTTCCTCAGACACCGCGACCGTGGTGCTGTACGCCTCACGCATCGACGGGCTTGCGGCCATCAACGCCGTGTCGGGACAAACCGATGAGCAAAGTGAAGAGGACTATCTGCGCGCCGCCGTCGCCGAGCTTTGGGATTCCATGGAAAACGCGGGCGTCACCGAGCTGTCCGTTTCGACGGCTGTGATTCCCTTTGCAGGGGAGGAGCGCACGGTCATCTGCTGTGAAGGCAACAGCGGCGGCCTGCTCCTATACGAAAAAATCGTTCTTCTCCATTCCGAGCGGCGTGTTCTCAGCATCACCCTCTCCTCCTACGGCGAAGATCTCACCGCCTATTTGGCGGCCATGTTTGAAACGCTGTAAACCGAATCGAAATTTGGCACACACATTCTCTGCCGGTAACGGTATAAGACAAAACTACCCGAAAAAGAGGAAAAACAAACTCTTTTTCGGGTAGTCATTTTATGTGGTGATAATCTTTGCTGCGCAAAGAATGATCGGGTTTCTGAGGGAAACCGCGATATGGAAACCTTGCGGTTTCAGTGGTATTGTATTCGCCTTAAAAACGGTGCACCGCATCAATGTCTCCCCTGTGCAATGGAGAGAGGAGTTGACAACACAGCATTCGGGGCA
>JBJEIR010000090.1:0-15010 GCA_051877215.1 Acutalibacteraceae bacterium
CTTCTTGCGGTTTATGCACGCAGCCGTCATGCAACCGTTATTGTAAAGGGTTTACGCGCACTGTCGGATTTTGAATATGAATTTCAGATGGCGCTGACCAATCGCAAGCTCAACCCAAATTTGGAAACGGTGTTTCTGACGGCAACCGATGATAAAATGTATCTCTCATCGAGTCTTGTCAAGCAGGTGGCACAGTACGGCGGGGATGTTTCCGCTTTTGTGCCGGATTGCATTCTGCGGGATATCGCGGAAAAATTTCGAAAGGACGGATAAATAATGAATGTTGAAGAGCTTTTGGAGCAGATTGACGACATGGTGGATAAGGCGTGGGGCGTACCGCTGTCCGGCGGGAAATGTATGATTGAAGCCGACCGTCTGCGTGATATTATTGACGATATCCGCGCCAGTCTGCCGTCTGAGATTCGTCAGGCACAGGCGATTGTGTCCGATCGTGCCGAGATTGTCTCCAATGCAAAGCGGGAGGCGGAATCCATCGTTCGCAAGGCGGAGGAGCGCGCGCAGGCTATGATTGCGCAGGAGGAGATCACCCGTCAGGCGCAGCAGCATGCGGAGGAAATGCTCACCCGTGCGCAGCAAAAATCGCGCGAGATGTGCAAGGGCGCCAATGATTTTGCCGAGGATGTGCTGCGTCGCACCGAGGAAAATATGATGGGTCGCCTCAACGAGATCCGTCAGGCGCGTCAGATGATCCGCTCCAATACCGCGGCGAAGAACACCGCCCCCGAAGCGGAATAAATCGCATTTTCAAAAACAGGCGTTGTGAAAAAACAGCGCCTGTTTTTTTGCGTTATCTTTACGGCGGCTGTGCGCGCGGGACGGCGGCAGAAAAGCGTTCGACGCGTATGCTCTTTTCGCGTATTGTCTTTTTGGAAAAAATCGGGTATAATACTGCACAGATGAATGACCGGGAGGGATGCAGATGGACACGACCTTTGTGTCGGCAGTGATCGTGGCGGCGGGCAGCTCGACCCGTATGGGACGCCCAAAGCAGCTGATTCCTCTGTGCGGCCGTCCGGTGTTATCTCATACGCTGTGTGCGTTTGACCGCTCGTCGGTCGATGAGCTGATCGTGGTGGTGCGGGCGGCGGATATGCTGCAGATCGAGCCGCTCACGCAGGGGCTTTGCAAGCCGTGCCGTCTGGTGGCAGGCGGTCAGACAAGACAGCAGTCGGTGTCAAACGGGCTGTCGGCCGTCAGCTCTTCGGCGACGCATATTGCCGTGGCGGACGGCGCGCGTCCGCTGGTTACGGCGGAGATCATCGACCGCGTGATTCAAACGGCTGAAAAAACGGGTGCCGCCGCGGCGGCGGTGCCGGTCAAGGATACCATCAAGCAGGCGGATGCAAACGGCGTGGTTACGGCGACGCCCGATCGCGCGGCGCTTTGGCAGGTGCAGACGCCGCAGGTGTTTTTATTGCCGCTTTACCGTCGGGCGATGGCTGCGGCGACGGCACAGGGGCTTGATTTGACCGACGACTGTCAGCTTATTGAGCATATCGGAGAGTCGGTCACACTGGTAAAGGCGGATTACCGAAATATCAAAATCACCACACCCGAGGATGTGGTGACGGCGGAAGCAATTTTACGGGAACGGGGGACAGGCGGTATGCGAATCGGTCACGGCTACGATGTACATCGCTTGGTTGAAGACAGGGTGCTGATCCTCGGAGGTGTTTCTGTCCCCCACGAAAAAGGACTGCTCGGACATTCGGATGCCGATGTGCTGACGCACGCCGTGGCGGACGCGCTGCTCGGAGCGGCGGCGCTCGGCGACATCGGCACATGGTTCCCCGATACGGATGCGCGGTATGCGGGCGCAAACAGCCTCCTGCTGCTTCGCGAGGTGGTGCGCCTTGTGCAAAAGGAAGGCTTTTCCATCGGCAATATTGATGTGACCGTTTTGGCGCAGCGCCCGAAGCTCAAGCCGTTTGTCGGCAAAATGCGGGAAAATCTTGCCGCCGCGTGCGGCGTGCCGGTCGAACAGGTCAGCGTAAAAGCGACGACCGAGGAGGGACTCGGCTTTACGGGAGAGGAACGGGGGATCGCCGCTCACGCCGTGTGCCTGCTTTTGTAAAAAGAGCGGTGCAAGCGATTATTTGCTGCGCTTAAACAATGCCTGCTGTTTTGCATAGGCGTCGGCGCGGCGACGGGCGGTTTCGTCCTTCGCTACGGTGAAGACACCCTTCGGCGAGCGGGTCAGCACATCCCCTTCTTTGACGCCGGCGGGCAGGTCCGCGCGGGGAAGCTGCACAAAGCGGCCGTCCTCTTGTTCGCAGACGGCCAGCTCGCCCTCAAAGCGGTCGACGGTGTAAAAATCCAAAGAAAGCACATCCTTTCTGTTGCGGTCGTTGCGTTTTTATTATCCGATCGTGCTGCCGCATGATTGTTATAGGCGGAGATACCGCGAATATCCATCCGAAAAAAGGGGGGAAGCCGCGTGAAACTGAGTCAAACGGAATGTGTCAATTTTCGGGAGCTGGTGCGGCAGTGGAGCTGTTCGCCGTCGGTTCAGCAGATGAAACGGTATATACAGCACGGGAACACCAGCACCTATGAGCATTGTCTTGCGGTCGCGTATTACTGCCTTTGGATGAGTCGCAGGCTGCCCCTTTCGTTTCGGTATGACAGCTTGGTGAAAGCGGCGCTGCTGCACGATTTTTATTTATACGATTGGCATACAAGCGGACATAAGGGACACGGCTTTTCTCATCCCGATACGGCGGCGGACAATGCCGAGCGGCAGTTTTGCCTGACAAAACACGAATCGGATATTATCCGCACACATATGTTTCCGCTCACGCTGACCAAAATTCCGCGCACGCGCGAAGCAGTGGTGCTGTGCTGCGTGGACAAAATCTGCTCGCTTGCGGAGACGCTGCGGTTTCGTTATCGGGAAATCCATCGGATTTGCGCTTGACAAAATCGGCAGGGGTTGCCCGAATAATGCCATCAAAAGAAGGAGTAAAACACATGATAGAATTTCGGTATGATACACAGCTTTTGATTGAAGGACATGATTTGGATGAGGATGCCGTCAACGACTATTTCACGGAGCATTTCAAAGGCGATTGTCTGTTGGCGGTGGGGGATGAGGAGCTGATCAAGATCCATTTTCACACCAACGAGCCGTGGAAGGTGCTGGAATATTGCGCGGGTCTCGGTGAGATCCACGACATTGTCATTGAGGATATGGACCGACAGGCGCGCGGCCTTCAAGGCTGACGCAAGGTGCCAAAAGCGGCGCGCGAAAAAACCGTCTCTTGCTTTTGCAAGCCGCCGCTTTGCGGGACGGAACATCCGAAGAGCAACGGACACCGCCGCTTTTTGTGCGCTTGAAAAACTGTTTTTTACAAGAATGGATACGCCCTGCAGAAGCTGTTCTGCAGGGCGTAGAATTTTATGTGCGCTTATTTGTTCAGAAAACGCTCATATGCCTTTCGCAACTCGACCGAGGTGCTTTCGGGACAGGTCGGGTTGCAGTGCGCCCACGCGCCGGTTTCGCTGGAGGCGTTGTATTTGATCTTATCGGCGCTGCGCATCGGGGGATAAAACGCGATGTGGAAATGGTAATAGTCCGACGGATCGTCTTCGCCGTTCACGGGCGCGTTGTACATGCACATCATGTACGGGAATTTGTAGCCGAACAGGCTGTCGAGCGTGCCGGTTGCCAATCGCAGCGTTTCGGCCAGCGCGGTGCGCTCCTCGTCGGTCAGCTCGGCAATCGTGCTGACATGGCGGTTCGCCATGATATAGATGCCGTAAGGATATTCGCTGAAAAACGGCAGAAACACGGTGAAAAAGTCGTTTTTGAAAATAATGCGCTTTTCAAATGCCAGCTCATGCTCCAGCATATCGCAGAAAAGGCATTTTCCTTTTTCGGCAAGGTGCTTTTTGGCGTTGTCCACCTCCAGCTCCAGCTTTTTCGGCAGGAAGGGGTATCCGTAGATTTGGCCATGGGGATGAGGCATGGTCACGCCGACCACATCGCCGCGGTTTTCAAAAATAAAGACATATTTGATTTTTTCGTCCGCCGACAGCGCTTCAAACCGCTCTACCCATAAATCGACCAGCTTGCGGATGTGCTCGGTGGGAAGCTCGGGCAATGTGATGGTGTGCTCGGGGGAATAGAGGATGACCTCGCATTTTCCGTAGCAGGGAGCGGTCTCAAAGAAATCGTCCGCCACCTCGTCGGGAGCGGGCGGGTTTTGCGACAGTGCCGGAAAATCGTTGTCATATTTATAGACATCGAAGTGATCCGGAACCTTTCCCGACCCCGGACAAAACGGACAGTAATCCTTCGGCATTTGAGGACGGTTTTGTCGGTGGGATGCAATCATGACCCAGTCATTGGTGAGCGGATGCCTGCGCAGTTCAGCCATAGTGAACAACTCCTTGCAAAAAATAGTAACAGATGAACAACCGAAAAAACGGCGTGTCAGCACAAAAAAGAGGGGCGGCTCTCAGCGCATCGTATCGAGACAAATGCCGCCGTACGGGCGAATGGAAAGCACATGACAGCTTCCTTTTCCGAACACGCTCTCCATCGTTTTGATAAAGAGGGGCAGCTTTTGCTCGGGAACGAAATTCTGCGTCGTTCCTCCGAAGCCGCCGCCGTGTACGCGCCATGCGCCGCAGCCGTCGAGCAGAAGCTGCGCCAAAGCGAGCGCAACGGAAAGCCCCTGCTCTTTGACATTGCAGGCGGCGTACACATTTTGCAGATACTCAAAGGAAGAATGTCCCGATTCGATGATCAGTCGCTTGAATTCTTCAAAATCGTTGTTTTTGAGCGCGGCGACCTGCTTTGTCACCCGCTCATTCTCCGATAAAAAGTGAAGCGCGCGCAGCACGGCACGGTCGCCGTGCGCCGCCCGCAGCGCGGGCATGGCGGCGATGAGAGACTCCAGGCTGACCTGCCGGAGATACGGCGCGCCAAGATCGGCCGCGACCGCCTTCATTTCGCCGGGGACGGCGGCATATTCGTGCGTCAGATCGGCATGATTGCCGCCGACATCGACGATGCACAGCTTGTAGCCGCAGGCGGCAAAATCAAACGGTACCGCTTCGATCACGGGATGCTCGGTATCGGCAAAGTCGATGGTGACAATACCGCCGACCGAGCTCGCCATTTGATCCATCAGGCCGCTGGGCTTGCCGAAATACTGATTTTCCGCAAACTGGGCGATTTGTGCAATCTCGACCGCAGACACGCAGGTTTCACTGTAAACATGGTTGAGAATCGTGCCGATGAGCACCTCAAAGGCGGCGGAGGAGGAAAGCCCCGAGCCCTTGAGAACATTGGAGGTGGTATAGGCGTCGAACGCGCCGATGCCGTAGCCGCGCTGAGAGAAGCGCGCGACGGTGCCGCGGATAAGAGAGGCGGATTTGTTGACCTCTTCGGGGTGACAGGTCAAATCGGTGATGTCCACCGTGTCCATCGGAAAGCCTTTTGACTGCACGCGAATGACATTTCCGCTGCGCGGCGCCACCACGGCGATAACATCGAGATTGACGCTGCCCGCCAATACGCGCCCGTGGTTGTGGTCGGTGTGGTTGCCGCCGATCTCGGTGCGCCCGGGGGCGGAAAAAAGGCGGACATCTTCGGCTGCTCCGAAAATCTGCGTAAAGGCATCGACGGCCTCTACATAGCGGGCGCGCTGCGCCTGTACTTGATCGGCGCCGTATAAAACGGCAAGCAGACGGTCATAGTCTCCGTTTTGCAAAAGGACCTTCAGTTCATGAGCGGTTGTCATATCGTTTGTGTGCCACCTTTCACGCACGGCGCAGCCGTGCCGCAAATACCCAGCAGTAATCCTCTGTATTATACGACGCACAGCCCCTCTTTGGCAAGAGGAGATTTTCAAAAATCTGCCGTACAAATCAAAATATTCCGTTCACAGCGGCAAAAATGCCAAAATATAAAATAAATTTCCTTATTTAACTGATTTATTCTTGCAAATTTTGGAGGTATCCAATATAATAAGAAGAGAAAATGTTTGTCAAAAACAAAAAACGGGCAAATAACAACGCCTTCGGGCAAAGGAAAGGATGACTTTTCACTCATGAAAACATATGGGTATGTCAGACGGATTGTGTCCGTGCTTTTGTGCGTCGCGCTTTTGTGCGGCGTGCTTTCGTGCGGGATACTGTCGGTGAGCGCGGCCACATTGACAAGCAGCTATGAGGCCGCCAAGATTTGGTTCAGTTGGTTCGGATATGATATAAAGAACACGACCACTGCCGACGCAAACGATTATATCATCCTGTTTGACAGCGGCAGCACGACCGGCACCAACAGCAACTGGTACGAATTTGTTGTCAATTCGTACGGATATGTCACCTCGCTCGGCGGCTATAACAGCGCCATTCCTTCGGGCGGCGCGGTTGTCGCGGTCAATAAAAACGGCGACAAGGGCAAGGTGGTCATCGATCAGGTTGCGGTCGGCGATGTTATCAATGTGAATGAATATGCGTATTTGACGATCTACCGTACGACCGACGACGACAAGCGCGCGAGCCGCTCTTACAGCGCGGACAGCGCCAGCACCTTTGCGCTGTCGTACAGCAAGACCGCCAAGATCACCGTCGGAGGGACGGGTGTCACCACCGGCAGCTCGGTCTGGCAAAACGATGTGCTGATCAAGAAAACCGATACCGGAGCCGATTCGTCAAAGGCCGGCAAGGGCTATGTCGTGGCGGTCGGCGGCAACAATATCGATGTGCCGAGCGGCTATTTTGCGATCACCTTTGACGGACAGACCCTGAATGACAACGGCTCCAAGCCGTACAACGGCGCGCAGTTTGCAAAGGAATATATGCCCATCGGAACGCTGATAAACTGCGGCACCAATGAGATTTACATCCGCCACGACAACGCGGCGGCGGTGCGCGCCGCCAAGCTGCTGGCCGGTGTGCTGGATACGACCACCGATTCCACGCTGGCCATTTCGGCGGTGGAGGACTGTGCCGTCATCAATGACATCACGGAAGCGGAGAACAGCTTCAAGCTGGTGGACACCGCTCAGATGAGAAGCCTTTATAACAATATGGTGGAAATCGCCGAAGGCATTTCCGCCTCGGACAGCAACCTTGTCCAAAAGCTCGCGACCATTTATCAGAACGCCGCCGCCATTGATGACCTGAATATGGAGAAAAAGACGGTGGAATACCGCGGCATCTGGGTCAGCTCGCTGCGCGAGTCGCAGGTGGTGAACAAAACAGCCGAGCAGATTGATGCGATGATTGAAGAAGAGGTACAGGATATCGTCGATCAGGGCTACAACATGATCCTTTATGAGGTATTCCACAATTCCTGCACGGTCATGCCGATGAACGGCGCGGGCTATGACGGGCTGAGCTATGCGCAGAATCCCTATCTGACGCCAGAAAAGAATCCGGCGCTGACCGAGCCGTACGATATGCTTGCCAAGTATGTCGAGGTCTGCCATGAAAAAGGCATCGAAATCCACACCTGGCTGGAGACCTTCTATGTCGGCTATCAGCGCACCAACGGCGCGACCGACGCGCTGTTTGACTATTCGGTCGCGCAGAAAATCATGGACAATCCGACCAAATATGCGAATTGGCTGAATACGGCGAGCAACGGCGACCTGTATTTCGGCGCGGCAGGCGACGGCGCTCTGCAATATTTCCTCAACCCCGGCAGCACGGGTGCGCGTACATTCCTTTTGGAAACCTGCCGATATATTTGGAACAACTACGACATCGACGGCTTCCACCTCGACTATATCCGCTATGCGAAAACGGACAACGGCAAGTCCTTCGGCTATGATGCGGATACGCTGGCGGCATTTAGAAAGGCCTATCCGGCGTATGCCTCCTATACGGATGCCCAGTTGAAGGATTCCTCCTTCTTCCTCAATTCCGATTGGGTGCAATTCCGCGCCGATTATGTGACGAGCTTTGTCGGCGAGGTGCATGACACCATGCTTGCCGACCGTCCGGATATGTATCTGACGGCGGCGACCGGCGCCGATTTCTCCGAAGCCAAAAACTACCTGATGCAGGATCTGCAGACATGGTTTGACAACGGCTATATCGACATTCTCTTCTCGATGGCCTACGGCGAGAATGTCGTAAAGGATTCGACCGCGAAGCTGGTGGAGGGCAACAGCGAAAAATTTGTTGCCGCGGGCATTTCGGCAACCTACAGCCCCGAATTTGAGTATATGTGGCTGCGGCAGATCCGTCAGGCGGGCGCCGACGGCATTTCGCTCTTCTCCTATATCCCGGGCGATACAAACCAATATTATACGGACGGCGCCTATTCCGTGAAAGCGGTCACGCCGACCGGCAATGCGGCGAAGGCGGCTATGACCTATCTTGATGACACGGTCGCGCAGCGCGCACAGAAGATGCTCGATGCCGGCGCCGTCACCACGGCACAGTACAACAATATTTTGACGGCGGTTGAAGCCGCGAAAAAAGCGGTGCGCTTAAACGGCGTCGAAGCGTCGTATACCGAGCTCAACGCGCTGAACACCCTTGCAAGCGCTCTTAGCAATACAAATGCCAAGGCGGCGCTGCAAAAGGATGCGGCCTATCTGCTGAAGATTCGCAGCAATTCCCGCGACGCCGCCGCGCAGGAGCGTGAGCTTTCCTCTGCTGCGGGGCTGACCGTCAACGGGGTGGATGTTTCCGAAGCGAGCAGCGACTTTACCTACACAACCGCTACGAATACGCTGTATATCCGCTCGAATAACGCGACCCTGTCCGGCTCGCTTGCAAACGGTGTCAATATCGTGCTGGCCGACGGCGTTACCAATATGACCTTTAGCAGTGTGACGCTGACGGCGGAGGATGCGTATCCCGCTTTGGAGGCCGCCGGAGACCTTACGGTGAAGCTGGTCGGCGCCAGCAATATCAGCAGTGCGACGCTTCTCAATACGCAGGCTACCTACATCGGTACGGGCAAGCTGACAAACGGGAGCACGACCGTCATGTATAAAGGAGATATCAACGGCGACGAAGCGCTGAACAGCAGCGATATTCGCAGTATGCTCAAAGCGATCGTGAAAGAAACACCGCTTACACAGGAGCAGACGCTCATCGGCGATGTGGACGGCGACGGCAAGGTCCTTTCTTATGACGCGCGCGTCTTCCTGTCCGTTCTTTTGCAGGCCTGAGAATTCTCCGCTGACAAAACCGTTTCAAAGCTCGCTTAAACGGCCGCTTTGAAACGGGCGGTGTCGGCAAAATCGACAGACAGTCAAGCGCTTTTCTCCGCCTTCGGCCGCGTGGAAAAGGAAACCGTAAAAGGCAACGGCAATAGGCGAAAACAAAAGGCGGAAAAGCCGTCACGGATTGTGCTTTAAATTGCTTATTGGATATATTTAAAATGCCTTTACTCAAAAAGTATCTTGTATTTCGCATAAAAGGGAAGTACAATTATAGACGCTTACATAAGCAACAATTTAAAGGAGGAACTTTCATTATGAAAAAACTGTTGAGCGTTTTGCTGGCAGTGGCCATGATGGTCACGGCTATGTCCGCTCTGTCTTTCTCTGCTTCTGCTGCTGAGGATGATATCTGCCTGTACAGCGGTCTTCTCAAGGATGCAGACGGAAACGACGTGACCAGCGGTGAAAACGAGAACAACGCCAAATGGTCCTATGCCGACGGCGTGCTGACGATCGAGTCCACTTCCGACGCGGGCGCAAGCTTTGATATTTGGTCGCCTGTTGCCGAATTTGATGTGGCCACTCAGAAGGGCATCGTTTTCAACTATGTCGCCGATGTGCCTGTCTTTATGTGCGTTCAGGTGACCACCAAGGCCGGCGAGAAATGGCCGAGCACCGGTTCTGACTTCTACAACACCTTCGGCTATGCGGCCGGAGATCTGACCGATGCGACCGTTAACAACGAGGCGCAGAAGTTTATGCCCGCCGGTTCCAAGTCCGGTATCATCAACCTGAACGGCTTCTTCACCTGGGATGCCGCGAACGGCAACGACCAGACTCCCGAAGGCGGCAAGAGCAAGATCAGCCTTGTCAACCTCAAGCTGGCCGGTAAGGGCAAGATTGAAATCTATGCGCTGCACCTGACCACCGACGCTCCCACTGAGGGCGCCGATGTCAAAGAGGGCGGCAAGAACGGGTATCTCTCCGGTGTGGCTGCGACGGATCCGACCACTGCCGGTGGCGATAACACCACTGCGGCCGGCGGCAACTCCGCTACCACCACCGCTGCCAACGGCTCGTCTGCAAAGACCGGCGAAGAGAGCAATGCGTTGCTGTTCGTCGTGGTCGCTGCGGTCGCTGTTGCGGTTGTCGGTGTGAGCGCCGTCGCTGCCAAAAAGGCAAAGTCCAAATAAGGAATTTGACCGATACGATTGATCGTATGGATTGCTGAAAAAGGCTCGCGGAATGTTCCGCGAGCCTTTTTGCTTTTATTTTCCGCTTACAACTGTCGGCGGCTTGAATGGTTTTTCTGAAAAACGGATGGTGAAAAAGCGTTCGAGCAAGACTTTGTATGCGCGGTTTATCGGCGCACGCTTGTGCACGGCGAACGGGGCGTTTGCGTGTGTGCGGCAAGCGTTTTTTGTTGCTGACTTAAATAGGCCCTTTGGAAACAGGCGCGCCTGGGGAAAATACCGGGGGGATATGCACCGATTCGTTTTATACGCCCCGGCTGTGTGAGGCCTTCAACACAGGCTGCGGCGGCTTTTAAGCCAATCAAAAAGAGGATTGTCCCGCAAGCGGGGCGATCCTCTTTTTGCTGTTTTGCTATTTGCGGTACGCGTGTGTTATGCGTGTTCCTCCGCCCAAGCGAGCGCGCGATCTTTTGAAACGCACGCGATTTTCTCCTCAGGATAGGGAGAGGCTTCACCGCCGCGGCCAAAGAGAAAATAGTGTCCCTCGGGAGCCTGATACAGGATTTCTTCGTATCCCGCGGGGTCGCCAAACGCACCGTAGCTTGCACGGGCGACAATAACGGCGGTATCGGTGTCATAAACTTTTTTACGAATGATCTTTTGCATGGGCACGGCCTCCTTTCGTCGGCGTTTTGTCAGCGCCGTCAATATTTGCGGAAAGCAGTTTGAAAATGCAGCTCCCACATACCCTTATTGTAGACTACTTTTGCAAAAAAAACAAGCGATAAAACCGCACGAAAAACAGCGGTTTCGGTCGAAATTTATCATATCGGTTGCATAAATCGGACAACGCTCCTGTCGGTTAGGAACGGCTTTGAGCATTGCCCGAAAACAGCTTTTTTGCGGCCCCTGTTTTATCCAGCGCCGCAAAGAGAATCAATCCGCCGACGATACAGGCGGCCAGCTGCCCTAGTCCGACATCCAGCGCCATGAGAGCAAATCCGTCCCATGTCAGCCCGCCGAGTACCGTAATGGAGAGCTCCATGCCGATGATGACAGCGTTGAACAGCACGGGCGGTATGGTCGAGAGAACGGGAAAACCGAACAAGCGGATGTTTCGAAGAGCATAGGAACACAGGGCCGCCAGCAGAGTTGCCGCACTCCCGAACAGGATGTCCAGCACGCCCGCCGTATTGGCGCCGATGGCGATGCCGACAGCATTGGCAAGAATGCAGCCGACGGTCAGCCCCGGGATGGCGGCAGGCGTAAAGACCGGCAAAACGGTCAGCGCTTCGGATAAACGAAGCTGCACCGGCCCAAAACCGATCGGCGAGATGATCAGCGTCAATACAGCGTAAAGAGCGGCGATCAATCCCGCCTGTGTCAGGCGGTGCAGTGAACGGGAAGATTTCATATGTATTTGCCTCCTAGTTTTATTTTAGGTCAGGATGGATTTCGAACTGACCGCGGCGATGACCGCTAAAAAAGCATACCTCTTTTTCAGGCGTTTGTCAATCATCTCTTTCTTTTGCGGCCATTCTTTTTATAAAAAATAGAACAAATGTTTGACAAAAGCAAACATTTGTTCTATACTGTGAGATACACAACATACCGAAAAGACAGTGCTGCCGACACGGCCGATATTCATAGCTCAAAAAAATATAAAAAGCGGCTTTTGAGGCAAGGCGTTGCCGAAACGCTTTGCGGCGAGGCGCTTTGAAAGCGTGGACAAGCAAAGGAGGAACAGAAGATGGATTTGATGGAAAAGCTGAAAATTTTGACTGATTCCGCAAAATATGATGCGGCGTGTACCTCCAGCGGTGTCGACCGCTCGCCGGTTGCGGGGCGGCTCGGAAGCTGCTGTGCGCCGGGGATCTGTCACAGCTTTTCGGCGGACGGGCGCTGCATTTCGCTTTTAAAGGTGCTGATGACCAACTATTGCCGTTACGATTGTCAATACTGTGTCAACCGCCGCTCAAACGATGTGCCCCGCGCGGCGTTTACGCCGAAGGAATTGGCGGAACTGACGATTTCCTTTTATCGGCGCAATATGATTGAGGGCTTGTTTCTCAGCTCGGGCGTATGTCGTTCTCCCGACGATACCATGGAACAAATGACGCAGGTGCTCTCGCTGCTGCGAGAGGAGTATGGCTTTCACGGCTACATTCATGCAAAGGCCATTCCCGGCTGTTCGCCCGAGTGGGTGCAGCGAATGGGAATGCTGTGCGACCGCATGAGCGTCAACATTGAAATGCCGAGCGAGCAAAGCCTGTCTGTATTTGCTCCGGACAAGAAAAAGGACGCGATTCTGCGCCCGATGGGCGCCATTCGCGATCAAATTGCCGAGCGAGCGGAGCTTGTCCGCTATCGCCATGCGCCGCGTTTTGCGCCCGCGGGACAAAGCACGCAAATGATTATCGGGGCGACGCCCGAGACTGATCGGCAGATCTTGCGCTTGACCGAGGGACTCTATCGCCGCTATCATTTGAAGCGCGTTTTTTATTCCGCCTATATTCCCGTCGGCACGCACGCGCTGCTGCCGAAAAATGTGCCGCCGCCGCTCTTACGCGAGCATCGGCTTTACCAGTGCGATTGGCTGCTGCGCTATTACGGCTTTACGGCGGAGGAAATTCTCGATGAACAGCATCCGTCCCTTGACCCGCTGCTCGACCCGAAATGCCAGTGGGCGCTGCGTCATATGGAGCTGTTTCCCGTGGAGGTCAACCGCGCGGACAAAGAGACCCTGCTTCGCGTGCCGGGGCTCGGCGTGGTATCGGTGAAGCGAATTTTGTCCGCCCGACGCTCAAAAACGCTCGATTTTGACGATCTGAAAAAGCTGGGGGTCGTTTTGAAGCGCGCCGTGTATTTTATCACCTGCAAGGGCAGGCTGAAGCCGGGTGTGAAGCTCGATGACCGCTTTGCTTATGAAAATCTCACCGCCGATGCGCGGCGGGATAAGCGGCTGCCGCAAGGGGACGAGGTACAGCAGCTCACATGGGCGGATACGGCCCTGCTGCCGACAGCGGCCGAGCAGTCACTGTGTGCCGTCGGACAGTTGTAAGAGGCGGAGGTTCGCCTTTTTTGCATTCGCGCAATGAAAATGGGCATTTTTCGTATACAAGAGGTGTGGCTTGATGACGATACGACCGGATTTGATTTACCTGTTTGACGGCACATTTGAGGGGCTGATGACGGCGGTGTTTGAGGCATATGCGCACCGTCCCGCTCCCGCGATGCTTTTGCCGAACGATTGTCAGACAGAGCTTGGAAAGGAATATGTTGACATTGCCGCCGATATGCAAAAGGCGAGCCGTGTGGTTGCAGGCATACGCAAAACGATAGGAAACGCCGCGTATGACCTTGTGTGGGATGCGTTTTTGTACGGCGACGAGCTGTGCGGCAACCGCATTTATCGGTATTTGCTGCTGGGGTTTGAACAGGGGCGTCGCATTTGGTCTATGCTGACGGATGAACGGGTGATGCAGGTGGACAAATGCGCACGGCTGGTGCGCAGAGAGGCGTCCTATCTGTTGGAATTTGTGCGGTTTTCCGAGATGGAGGGCGGGGTGTATTATGCCGCCGTCAGCCCCGAGTATGCGGTGCTGCCGCTCATTATGCCGCACTTTGTCAATCGCTTTCATATACAACCCTTTCTCATTCACGACCGCACCCATGCGCTGGCGGGCGTGTGGGATACGCACGAATGGGTGCTGCGGGACACACAAGGGCTTGTGCTGCCGGAGCTGACCGAAAATGAGCGTGAACTGCGGCGGCTGTGGAAAACCTTTTATGATACGGTGGCGATTAAGGAGCGGGTCAATCCCGCGCTGAGAAGACAGCATATGCCCAAAAAATATTGGAAGCATATCACCGAGCTGCAGCCCGACACAGCGCTCTCAGACAAAAAAGCGGGCGGCGGACAACGAGTCTTAGAACAAAATCCGCTGTCCGAATTGCCGCAAGAGCCTACCATCACCGCCCGATAAAAGCGTTTTGCCGCAAAGAGGGAAAACGGCCGTTGCTGTGCGGCAAGTAAGGCTGTTTGCCGGCGAGATGGTTTTTACCGTTCCTCATTTTTAAGACACATCGATTGGATACCGATGGGCATTAGGGAGCAACCGGTTTTCCCCCGTGTGAAAGACAGGCTTACTCCGCGGCGGCGGGCAAAGCGCGGACAACCTCCTCTTGCCCGCCGGCTGCGTGTGATTTTTTGCTTTTATCTTGGATGCGGCATAAAAAAAGACTTCCGCTTTTTACGGCGGAAGTCTTGTAAAGCCTTATATGGAAGGTTTATTTTGCCTCGGATACCGCAACCGCGCAGGCGACCGTGGCGCCGACCATCGGGTTGTTGCCCATGCCGATCAGGCCCATCATCTCGACGTGTGCCGGAACAGACGAAGAGCCCGCAAACTGGGCGTCGCCGTGCATACGGCCCATCGAGTCGGTCAAACCGTAGGAAGCGGGGCCGGCTGCCATGTTGTCGGGATGCAGCGTACGGCCGGTGCCGCCGCCGGAAGCGACCGAGAAATACTTCTTGCCGTTTTCCTGCGCCCACTTTTTGTAGGTGCCGGCGACAAGGTGCTGGAAGCGGGTGGGGTTGGTGGAGTTGCCGGTGATGGAAACATCGACATTTTCCTTTTGCATGATAGCCACGCCCTC
>JBJEIR010000091.1:0-3508 GCA_051877215.1 Acutalibacteraceae bacterium
ATACAAAGTCAATAAAATCAGGCGTTTACGGGAAAAATACCTGTCTACTGACCTGTCCGCGTTTTTTGGCTATCCGGGGCGGCACCGAAAAAAGCGTCCAATTTTGCACGATCTGCGGAGCGGGTGAGATTGTCCAAATGCGTATAAATAGACAGCGTTGTGCGGACATCGGAGTGTCCGAGCCATTCCTTTGCCGTCAGCACATCGACACCGGCGGCATGCAGTACCGTGGCATAAGTATGCCGCAAGGTGTGCGGGGTAATATTGCGTATAGTCATCGGTATGCCGCCGGGAGAAAACCGGGATTTTTTCACGCCGAGCTTTTGTCCGTGCAGCTCGTTAAGGACAGACAGATAGCTGTCCCACATCCGTGTAAAGGCGCTCTCGGTCATGTGGCGCCCATCGGGACCGGGCACAACAAGCTCAAGCGGGGAGCGGGACGCAGACAACGGTCGGAGATACTCACGCAGAACAGGGTCGAGCGGGACAATGCGCGTCGCTGCGTCGGTTTTACCTCCGCGTTTGAGCACGGGCGCATTGCCGTCAAAGGTCACGGATTTATTGACGGACAACGTGCCTTCGCCCCAATCGATATCCCGCCATGTCAGAGCGAGCAGCTCACCACGGCGCAATCCGGCGTGCATCATAATCATGGCGGCGGTCTGCGCACGGTGCGGCGTCGTGTCAATCCAACCGCGCTCCTCCGCCGTTAGGGCGAATCGTTGGCCGCGTGGCGCCGATTTCGGAACGACAACCCATTGCGCCGGGTTTACGGATATCGCGCGGTCGTGCAGCGCTATATCCAGGATAGAGGAGGCGGTGTTCTGATAGGCAATCAGAGTCTTTTTCGCGCGGCCGTCCTTGGCCAGATCGGATATACCGTCCTGCAGATCGGAGGTCAGAACCTTAGACACGGGTACATCCCCGAGCCGATCCGTCCACCATCTGCATCGCCCGGCAAGCCCTCGGAAGTATATCGGCGACAGATCCGGCTCTTTCAGATCAAGCAAGCGCTGAGCCCACACCCGGAACGGCTGATCGGCAGCGTCGAGGCGTTCACCGACAGCCAGGCGTGCGCGCGCGGCCTTGATCTTCTTCTCCAGTTCCGGCACGGTGAGGCCATACAGGTCTTTATATTGCTTCTTGCCGTTTGCGCCGGTGCCGATATACAACTGATACCGATACCGGCCGTCCGGGCGTTTGACGTACTTGGCCATAGACTACACCTCCCATAAACGCCTTTTTGCAGTCAACTGCAAAATTATTCAATCGGTGTTTTGCTTGACTCATTATCGTTGGCATCACAAATAGCACGACGGCGTCCGAAAGTGATAGAAGGTTGATATATTCCGTCTATATGTTCGTAAAGGTCATCCGGAATGTGATTACCCATCGGGTCGAGGATAAAGTCTATACCTTCTCGACGCGCTTGCTTTGCAGCAGGAACAAAATCACCGTCACCGGCAACCAGTATGATTTGATCCACCTGCTTTTTAAACGCCATAGAGGATATATCTACCGCGATTCTGACATCAATTCCCTTTTGAACAAGGTCAAGCCTAAAGTCATCTTCTGTCAAATCGCTAAGCTGCTTTGTTCCATTGAGAAGTGCTTTTGTAACTTCCGGTTTAAGGTTGTACCCTGTGCCGTTTTCGCTTAGACGACCCATGCGCAGGGCGAACTTTCTACGGTGTTTTAACTCGTCCAAAAAATCGCGCATCCAACGGCCGTTTTCGCTGTCACCGAGATTCACGCTTTTCTTGAAAAGTGGGTGATATACGTTTTTACCGTTTTGGACGGGAGGACAGTCATAATAAAACACACGGTACAGTCGCCTATTTTCAAGTTTATTATACAAAAGATTGTGACACAAACGCTCCAGTTCGTCGGCACGATCTTTCGGAGCTTTCAAACCGGCGAGTGCTTTCGCGCGTTTACGATAAAAACCACCGTCGATTAGAATTGCAGTTTTAACATCAAAACGCTTTGACTTAAAATCGGTGCCATCCATAATTAACATCATCCCCAAAATAAAAATGCCCATAGCTTCGTTACTCCCCGTATGGTGGGGGAACTACTTGCTATGGGCAAAATAAACGGTGTTGTAGCTTATGCTACGCCCATAGTATATGCTAGTTTCCGCTAAAAGTCAATACATTTTTTTAAAAACCCTATTTTACCATGTTCGTCAAACAACTTTCCCGCATAGACACTCAGACACTCAGACACTGGGACGCCTTTTTGCAGTCAACTGCAAAAGTCATTGCCGGATCGCGGCTTCAAGCTCGGACAGCCAGCGGGGAGAGCGGCGCCCGATCGGGGTCAGCTCTCCGTTTTTATAGGTAGCGACGGCAAGAAAGCCGTTGTCGTTGTCATAAAACGTCGCCTCATGACAATAGGGGAGAATCTGCGCCACATCGGCAAAGCGGGTATCAAACCGCTGCCTGACGCGCTCCTCGGGGATATCGTGCCCGCCCTTGGCCACGCGGTTACGGATGCGCGCAAGGCTCTCCTCGACGGAATCCAGCCCGATATAGTACAACCGGATATAGTATCCGGCCTCCAGAGCACGGCGAACGGTGTGCAGCGTGCGGTGGCCGGACAGGGTGGTTTCCTGCGTAAAGCAGATACCGTCCCGGATACAGTCGTCAATTTGTGCAATCGCGAGTTTTCCGCCGGCAATGGCGTCTCCGCCGGATTGGCTGACCAGCTTATCCACGTCAATGATGCGGCCGAGGTCGTGCATTTCCGTGCGCAGAACGCCGGTCAGGCTGCTTTTCCCGACGCCGTTGACGCCGCCGATAATGGTATACGTTTTCATGGTGGCACGCTCCTCTTTTTTTTACGAATTGCCGCTCCGTGTATACGGGGCGGATTTTTTTATGCCGCGCTGTCGGCTTCGACGCCGTCGGCATGCGGATTCCTCCTACCTTATCGCGCTGACAAATGCGACGGCTTTGCCGATGATTCTTACGCGGTTTAAATCTTCACCGACATACACAAACGGGCTGTATTTTTCGTTTGCGGCCATGAGTGTGATCTGGTTTTCTCCTTTATAAACACGCTTCAATGTGGCTTCGGTTTCCATGTCGTCGATCAGCACGGCGGCAATCTCGCCGTTCTCCACGTCCGGCTGCTGACGGATATAGACGATATCCCCGTCATAGATCCGAGCGCCGATCATGCTGTCGCCTTTGCACCGCAGAGAGAAATCGCATTTGATATCTTCCGGGACATTGACATATGTGTTGATATTCTCTTGCGCCAGAATCGGCTCTCCGCAGGCGATATTGCCGAGGAGCGGGACTTTGTATGTTTTGGGGAGCGGGATAATATTGGACGGCATAGAGTCGAAATATGTGGGACGCTCGCCTTCTTCCCAATTCATCAAGTCGAGCGGTGACATATTTAACACTGAGGCCAGCTTAACAATTCGACTGCGACGCATGTTTGCAATCTCGCCGGACTCCCATCTTGATACTGTTGCTTCGCTGACGCCAACAGCGTC
>JBJEIR010000092.1:126-3489 GCA_051877215.1 Acutalibacteraceae bacterium
ATCAGAGGGAGCCAAGGGAACGGGCGCCGCATCAAATCTTTCATCAGAGGGAGCCAAGGGAACGGGCGCCGCATCAAATCTTTCATCAGAGGGAGCCGCGGGAAAGGCGGCACGCCAAAGCATCTTCCCCCTGTTTAAAGCAACACAGCATTCGGGGTACACCAAAGTCTCCCCTGTGTAATGGGGAGAGAGAGGTTGATAGCTCTATCACCGCAAAACAGTGCAAAGAAAAACAATCCCTCTCTCCCTTTGCACAAGGGAGCCGAGGGATTTTCGGCATGCCACCGCTTCCCCTGTGTAAGGAGGGGTGAAAAATTGTTTTTTGACACTCTCAGCAGCCGCTCGAAAACGAGCGGCTGCCACGGGAAATACAGCGTTTTCAGCGTGACCTGTTTACAGGGGCTTTTGATAAGGTCGGGACGAAGAAAGACGCCTGTTTGGCCTTTGGCCGATGTGCTGTGCGCTTTTTGTCGAACCGATCGTCGAAAAAGCGCTTACAGTACCAGCGACGGCGCAGAATAGACCCGTGCCGCCAGTTCGCTGTTGAGCATGTACAGGCTGCGGGCATCGTCCCCGAACAGCTCCATTTTGGTAATCAGATCCATGGCGTTTTTCTCTTCCTCGCCTTGCTCTTTGATGAACCAGTCGAGGAACTGGATTGTACGGAAATCGTTTACCTTTTGAGCGGCCTCATAAATGGTGTTGATCAGAGAGGTCACATAGCGCTCGTGCTCCAGTCCCGCCTTGAGCGGATCCATCAGCGTTTCAAACGATTTGTCCGGCTTCGCGATTGCTTCGAGTGTGACCGTCTCGCCGTTGTTTTGCAGATACTGATACATCAGCATGGCATGCGCCTGCTCTTCCTGTGCCTGAATCTCATACCAGTTTGCAAAGCCGTCAAGCCCTTTACGGGTGTAGAAATTGGCCATGTCCAAATACAGATAGGCGGAGTAAAACTCTTTGTTGATCTGGTCATTCAGTAAAGCGGATACGGTTTCATTCATTGTCGATTCCTCCCGATAAAATAATATAGCAAGGCGGATTTGTCGCAACGGGCAAAGCCGTCATTCCTATCGTTTGCGCTGTGAGCGGTCAAAAAGAAAGGGTCTTTTCGCCGAAAATGTCAGCCGTTTTTTTGACTCTGATCGGCATGGCGCTTGAGAGCTTCAAAGGTCTCATCGCTGATGTCGTGCTCCATCTTGCAGGCGTCCTGTACGGCGGTTTCTTCACTCACCCCGAGGCGAACCAAAAAGTCTGTCAGGGTGGTATGACGCTCGTATATTTTTTTGGCTGTCTCAAAACCGGACGGGGTGAGAGACAGACAGCCGTCCGCATCCATGGTGACATAGCCGCCTTTTTTCAAAATGCTCACGGCGCGGCTCACACTCGGCTTGGAATAGCCCATATAGTCGCTCACATCGACCGAACGGACAGAGCTGTTTTTTTGGGATAAAATATAGATCGTTTCCAAATACATTTCGCCGGATTCCTGCAAATGCACAACCGATCTCTCCTTTGACAGCAATTCACAATCAAAAGCGGAATAACCAAGTGTTACCATACCACAAATACGCCTGAAAATCAAGTGTTTCCAAAGCAAGGGACGGCTGCCTTGCCCGCCGCGGGGATACAAAAGCAAAGGACCGAGACAATATGTGAAAGGTGTATCCGCAAAGCGTTAGCTTTGGCTAACTTATTGTGCGATATGCCGAATTTTTTGAAAAAAGGAAAAATGCGGAAAAATTCATTGACAAATGAGGGGGGCGTGTTTATAATAGCTTATGGTTAGCGAAAGCTAACCACATATTTTTGCCGCATAGTTAGCGGTTGCTAATTCGATATATGGCCAAAGGAAGGTGGAAGAATGATGCCGCTGACACTGGCACAGGTCGGGGAAGAAAATATTATTCAAAAAATCGGAGGAAAGCAAGAGGTCAAAGCCCATCTTGAAAATTTGGGGTTTGTCGTGGGAGGAGCGGTCACCGTGATCAATACGCTCGCGGGCAATGTCATTGTGAATGTCAAGGAATCCCGCATTGCAATCAGCCGCGAAATGGCGCAGAAGATTATGATTTGAGCTTTTCGGCAGGCAAGTGAAAATAGGACCAAAAAAGGGGGAAAAGAGGCATGAAAACGCTGAGAGAGGTGAAAGTCGGTGAGACCGTCACCGTTGTAAAGCTCCACGGTGAGGGGGCGGTGAAACGCCGCATCATGGACATGGGGCTGACAAAGGGGGTTTCGGTGCATATTCGCAAGGTTGCACCGCTCGGAGACCCCATCGAGGTGACGGTGCGCGGCTATGAGCTTTCCATTCGCAAGGCCGATGCACAAATGATTGAAGTCGAGTAAAAAGACAGCAGGCGACGCCGAGGGGGAAAATCCCCCTGTTTTTTGAAACAGCGGTTAGCGTATGCTAATTCAATAAGGAGGAAATGATATATGGATTTGCGAATTGCCCTTGCGGGGAATCCGAACAGCGGCAAAACAACGCTGTTCAACGCACTGACGGGATCCAACCAGTTTGTCGGCAACTGGCCGGGCGTCACGGTGGAAAAAAAGGAAGGGAAGCTCAAAAAGCACGACGGTGTCATCATTACCGATTTGCCGGGCATTTATTCGCTTTCTCCTTATACTCTGGAGGAAGTGGTCGCCAGAAACTATCTGATCAATGAGCGCCCGGATGCGATTCTCAATATCATCGACGGCACCAATTTGGAAAGAAACCTGTATCTGACCACACAGCTGACGGAGCTTGGAATCCCGGTGGTGGTCGCCATCAATATGATGGATGTTGTCAGAAAAAACGGAGATAAAATTGACACTGCGGAGCTGTCCCGTGCCCTCGGCTGCAAGGTGGTGGAGATCTCCGCTCTGAAAAACAGCGGTATCGAGGAGGCAGCCGAAGCCGCCATCGAAGCGGCAAAGAACGGCAAAACGGTTCCTCTGCACACCTTTTCCGGTACGGTGGAGCACGCGCTTGCGCATATCGAGGAAGCGGCCGTACATACGATGCCGGAAGAACAGCAGAGATGGTACGCAATCAAGCTGTTTGAGCGGGACGATAAGGTGCTCGGGCAAATGGGACTTGACCGGGCGACGCTTGAGCATATCGAGACGGATATCAAAGCGGTTGAGGATGAACTGGATGACGACGCCGAATCCATTATCACCAACGAGCGGTATGTGTATATCGGGCAGGTGATCAAGGGCTGTTATAAGAAGAAATCGGCCGGCAAGCTCTCTGTTTCCGACAAAATCGACAAAGTGGTCACCAACCGTTTTGCGGCGCTTCCCATTTTTGCGGTGATTATGTTCCTTGTATACTACATTTCCGTTTCCACCGTCGGCACCTTTGCGACCGAC
>JBJEIR010000093.1:0-3478 GCA_051877215.1 Acutalibacteraceae bacterium
ATATGGATCATCAGATTTTAGTCGAAGCGGATTTTCTTGTAAATGCGTATGAGGATGGGTTGTCGGAGAGCTCTGTGCGAGCATTCCTCGATAAGGTTTTTGTCACCCAAACGGGGCGCGACTTGCTGACCGGCATGTTCCTGTCATAAGCACTCGGCACACCGATATGCTTTGCACGGCGTTCGGTGTGCTTTTTTATATTTTGAGGTTCTAAAGAATATATCAAGCAAAATTCTTCTTCACTTTATCACTTTATCAAATAAAAATCACATTACAAAACTTTTCTATTGACGAACAGAAAAAATAGGGGTATAATGAAAAACAATCGAGCGGAAAGGAGGCGCAGACGGCATGACAGGTGCACAGGCGATGGTGAAATGCCTTGAATCGGAACATATTGACACGGTTTTCGGATATCCGGGAGCTGCGATTTGTCCGTTTTATGACGCACTGCTCGGCAGTCGTGTGCACCATGTGTTGGTGCGAACAGAGCAAAATGCAGCCCATGCGGCAAGCGGCTATGCCCGTATTACAGGCGGTGTCGGTGTCTGCGTCGCCACATCCGGCCCGGGAGCTACCAATCTGCTGACCGGCATCGCGTCCGCGTATATGGATTCCATTCCGCTGGTTGTGATCACCGGACAGGTCAGAAGTGATTTGATCGGCCGCGATGTGTTTCAGGAGGCGGATATTACGGGAGCTGCCGAGCCGTTTACAAAGCACAGCTATTTGGTCACCAAGGCAGCCGATCTGCCGCGCATTTTTAAAGAGGCGTTTTACATCGCGTCGGCAGGGCGTCCGGGACCGGTATTGATTGATATTCCGATGGACATTCAGCAGCATACGGTTCCCGTTTTCGACTATGACCGTCCTGTGGATATCGTGGGGTATAAACCCAGCACGCAAGGGCATCCTCTCCAAATCAAAAAAGCGGCAGACGCAATAAAAAGCAGCAAGCGGCCTGTCCTTTGCGCGGGAGGCGGCGTCTTTTCCTCAGGAGCCAAAGACGCGCTGCAACAATTTATCGAAAAAATACAAATGCCGACGATTTGCACCATGATGGGAGTCGGCGCACTGCCGACGGCACATCCGCTCAATTTGGGAATGCTCGGCTCACACGGCTGTGTTCCCGCTAATAAAGCCATCAGGGACGCTGATTTGGTGATTATGGCAGGTGCCCGCGTAGGAGATCGTGCGGTTGCCTCTCCGGGGCAGGTAGCAAAAAGGGCAAAAATTATTCATATTGATATCGACCCCGCGGAAATCGGGAAAAATATGGCGGCGCATATTCCGATTGTCGGAGATTTGCGATTGGTTTTGGAGGCGTTGGCTGACAAAACGGACTGTATCGTTCCCGCCGAATGGGTGCAAGCGGTCACAGACCGTAAAAAACGCTATGCCGCCAAGACGATTGAACCGCTCGACGGCTATGTTGAGCCGAAATCTTTTCTGCGGGCACTTTCCCGCAGATTGGAAGCCGACGCAGTGGTATGTGCGGATGTCGGACAAAATCAAATTTGGTGTGCCAATCATATCGAGATACGCAAAGGGCGCTTACTCACTTCCGGCGGTATGGGAACGATGGGGTATTCTGTTCCGTGTGCGATCGGGGTGAAATGCGCACGCCCCGACAAGCAGGTGGTGGCTGTCTGCGGTGACGGTTCATTCCAAATGAGTATGATGGAGCTCGCAACCGCTTGTCAGGAACAAAAAGGAATTAAAATCATCGTGATGCGAAACGGCCGCCTCGGCATGGTTCGCGAATTGCAAAAGAATTTATATCAGGGCGCATACAGCGGTGTTTTGTTGGACGGAAGTCCCGATTTTGTCAAAATTGCCGGTGCGTACGGTATTCGCGCACGCTCGGTCTCATCCAATGAAGAGGCCATGGCGGCGGTGGGAGAAATGCTGCAGGATGATCTTCCGTATTTGCTGGAATGTGTCGTGCCGTGGGATTATCCGTCTCTTTAAGATACACACAAAATTCTGTAAGGAGGGCTTTGTATATCCATGAAATATACCATGTCCGTTTTGGTTGAAAACCACGCGGGAGTCCTCTCTAAAGTATCCGGACTTTTTTCCCGCCGCGGTTTTAATATCGATTCTCTTGCGGTGGGTACAACGGAGGATCCGTCCATTTCCCGTATGACAATCGTGGTTAGCGGCGATGAATATGTTGTCGAGCAGCTTGAAAAACAGCTGAACAAGCTGATTCCCGTCATCAAGGTCAAAACGCTTGAGGAGGGGGACTATATTCCGAGAACGCTTTCACTTATCAAGGTTTCCGTCACCTCCGGACAACGGGCGGAAATTATGCGCGTTTCCGAATTGATGGGTGCAAAAATTATTGATGCGACGCGTTCGTCGCTGACAATTGAGTTTGCAGATACAGCGGAGCGGACAGAAACGCTGGAGACACTTCTTCGTCCGTACGGTATACGGGAAATCGTTCGAACAGGCACAATTGCCATTGAAAAAGGGGCAGACCCGACCCGTAAAAAAAATTAACAGCCTGTATTATGCACCGCGGTGCGGTACATATGCACATATATTCTTCGCGCGGCTGCGCGATCATCTTATTTGTTCTTAGGAGGAATTTGTCATGGCAAGGAAGATTTATTATCAGGATGACTGCAATCTGAGCGTTCTCAAAGACAAGACGGTTGCCATCATCGGCTACGGTTCGCAGGGGCATGCACATGCTTTGAACCTGCATGAAAGCGGCATCAATGTTATTGTCGGTCTGTATAACGGTTCGAAGAGCTGGGCAAAAGCAGAGGCGGCCGGTCTGAAGGTCATGACGGCTGCGGATGCTGCCAAGGCCGCAGATGTGATCATGATTTTGATCAACGACGAGCGTCAGGCAGATATGTATAAGAAGGATATTGAGCCGAATCTGACCGCCGGCAAGGCGTTGGCCTTTGCTCACGGTTTCTGTATCCATTTCGGACAGATTGTTCCCCCTGCGGATGTCGATGTGTTCATGATCGCTCCGAAAGGCCCCGGACATACGGTTCGCAGCGAATATCAAGAGGGGAAAGGCGTTCCGTGCCTGGTCGCTATTCATCAGGATGCGACCGGACGCGCACTGGATGTTGCGCTTGCCTATGCTGCCGGCATCGGCGGCGCCCGTGCCGGTGTACTGGAAACCGATTTCCGCACCGAAACGGAAACCGATCTTTTCGGCGAACAAGCTGTTTTGTGCGGCGGCGTGACCGCTTTGATGAAGGCCGGCTTTGAAACGTTGGTGGAGGCCGGCTATGATCCGCGCAACGCCTATTTCGAATGTATCCATGAGATGAAGCTGATCGTTGATCTGATCTATAAGGGCGGCTTCTCCATGATGCGTTATTCCATTTCCGACACGGCGGAATTCGGCGATTATGAAACCGGCAAACGCTTGATCACCGATGAGACAAAGAAGGAAATGAAGAAGATTTTGACAGAGATTCAGGATGGCACCTTTGCTTCTAAATGG
>JBJEIR010000094.1:0-3459 GCA_051877215.1 Acutalibacteraceae bacterium
CCGCCACCGACATTTCCATGGCCTTTTTGGCGCGGGGGGTAAAATCCTCCGGCGACAGATGCGTAGGCTGCCCTGCGGGTTCAACCTCGACAATGTGCGCCTCATAATCAGAGGCGCCGACCCCGCGACCCGCCAGCACAGATGCCGCAACGCCCGTTCCTTCGCGCAGCAGTCCGAGCACGATATGCTCGGTGCCGATATAGGTGTGCCCGAGCTCCTGTGCGGCATCAATAGCCATATTCAGAGCTGTATTGGCTTTTTCGGTAAATCCTTTAAAGCGATACATAAGTCGTCACATCCTCTCAATATTTCAATAGTAATGCACGAATAATGCACGCGGCAAAACAGCTTATGCGGTTTCGCCGAGAGCCGTGCGGACAAGCGCCGCCCGTCGGCCGTCGCGCGTTTCCGGGCTCATATCCTCTCCCGCATCCGCCATCAAGCACCCGGGCTGTATGTCGCTCATCAGCGCCGTGACCGTTTCAAGCGACGGCGAGGGAAGGATGCCGCCTGCCACGCCGATACGCACATTGGACAGTAAGCGCAATGCTTCCTCGTGAGACAGCAGCCGTGCGGTGCGCAGCACGCCGAGCGAGCGCCAAAGGCGGTCCTCATAGGCGGGCTTGGCAAGCAGTGCCGTGCGCGCCGTTTCCTCCTGCTTCATAATTTGCGCGGCAATCCCGCTCAAATTTTCAATCGCAGCCTTTTCGGAGATGCCGAGCGTAACCTGATTGGACATTTGGTACAGCGCCCCGTGCGGCTGCGAACCCTCACCGTATGAGCCGCGAATGGTCAGACCCAATTTGGATACGGAATTGGCCAGGCTTTGGATGGTTCCGCTTTCCTGCAAAGCAGGCAAATGGAGCATCAGCGACGCGCGCATACCGGTGCCGAGATTGGTCGGGCACTGCGTCAAATAGCCGAGACGGTCATCAAACGCCCAGTGAAGCTTTTCATCAAGCGCGGTATCCACTTTATCCGCCAGCGCATACGCACCCTCAAGATCAAGCCCCGCACTCATCACCTGAATCCGAACATGATCCTCTTCGTTGATCATGATGCTGATGCGCTCGTCATCCGAAATCAGCAAACCGCTGCCCGACGGCTCCCGAATAAAATCCGGACTGACAAGATGGCGTTCCACCAATGCCAGCGCCTCCCGTTCGGGCAAATCGGAAGGGTCAATGAATTGCAGTGACAAACCGCTGATCTGCTGCGCCGCTTCCCGCACGGCGGTCACAATTTCGCCGCGCTGCTCCGCGCTTAAAAAGCACGGAAACGGCCGATGCGCCAGGTTGCGTGCAAGACGGATACGGGTGCTCAAAACCATATCGCTTTTATCGCCCGTCTGACGATACCATTTCTCACTCATGCTCCTCACCCTCCAATTCCTTGATGCGGTCGCGAAGCTGCGCGCACTTCTCATATTCCTGCAGCGCAACCGCTTTATTCAATTCCTCTTTCAACTGCTCCAGCTCGCGCTGCGCGCGGCCGGCATCGCTCGCGCCGCACGCGATTTTGCCCGCGTGCACCGTTTTGCCGTGAATACGCTGAATGGACGGCTGCAAGCGATCGTAAAAGGTCGTATAGCAGTCGGGGCAGCCGACCTGCCCGCTCTCGGCAATTTCCCGAAAGCTCCTGCCGCAGCTCTCGCAGCGCACCGTTTCCCCGGATTCTCTGAGAAACGGCTCGTTGAAGAAGCCGCCGAACAGATTCCCCATGTTCCAGCCGAACCCACCGAACAGATCCATTCCTTGTTTGGCGGCACATTCCGCACAGACATAAAGCTCCGTTGTCTGCCCGTTAACCGTTCTTTTCAAATGAGTAGTAGCGGGATGCTTCCCGCAATGTTGACACATCATAATGCAGTCCTCCTTTAAGCACTTCTTTTCGGCGTTCCTTTTTTTGCCTATTGTCGCGGCATGGCAGCCGCTGTGAGCATATGCTTCATCACATCCGCACGCAGAGCATCCCGCTTAGCGGCGGGTACCGTGCGATAGGCACGATCCGACACCGCCGCCGCCATCACCTGCGCCGTCTGCGGTTCAAGCAATCCCTGATCCAGCAGATTTTGCAGAATAGCCTCCGCTGCCGAGGCGACCAGCGTGTCGCCGATCGAGTTGATCACATGCGTCAGCATCGACACGCCGGACTGAAAGCGGATACGGCGAACGCGGACATATCCGCCGCCGCCGCGCCGGCTTTCTACCAAAAAGCCCTGCTCCGGGGTGAAGCGCGAACTGAGCACATAATTGATCTGACTGGGCACACATCCGATCTCCCCCGCCAGCTCATTTCGCTGCAGCTCGGCACAGCCGTCGTCTGCCGATTCCATCATATGAAGAATATACGCCGCAATCGCGTCACTCATACGCATTTTCTTCACTTCCTTTCCGAGATCCTTTGCGGCCGATTTTTTCGCCGCAAACCGTACTGTATGTTTGATTTGTCTATAGTATATTCTTTTGGTCAATAAAAGTCAAAGTCAATAAAAGTCAATTTACGGTTATTTATTTTGTCTGACACCGTGTTTTCTTTTGTTTTCTCTTGTTTTCTCTTTATTTCAAGAATTTTTTGACTTTTTTTGACTTTCAAAAAAGCAGCGCCTGTGCTGTAACCACTTTTTATATATTGACATAGTATGGAATGACAAGCGAAAGGAGGCGACAACGATATGTGTCTGAGAAATATCTTCGGCGAAATGGATTGCTCCTGGATCCTGTTCATCATCATCCTTCTTCTGCTCCTCGATTGCGACGACGAGCATCCCCGTGATTGCGGCTGCGGTTGCTGATTGCCACTTGTGACCGACTCTGCTGAAAGCAGAGAAAAAGCGGCGGAGCCTTTTGCCTCGCGTTTATGACACAACTGAATAAACATGAGGCATTGTGCAAAGCACACCGAAGGCGCCAATCGAAAGGTTGGTGCCTTCGGTTCATCTACAATCGGCACATCCGTTTTCTACATCGAAAGCCACAACAGGCCGATTACTGAGAGCAGGGCTATATAACCCGTTTGCCGCAAAAACCATGCAATCACAAACAAAAGACAAGGCAGAACTTACGAAAAGAATTCCCCGTAAGTTCTGCCCGTTTTATTTTTCGATGCAATTTGTATCGACTTTTTATCATATCGACTTAAAGCACCGAACAGCTTGTTCGCTGTTTTAATTCTTTGTCAGGTATCGGCTGTTGACCCAACCGTTTTTGTTATTGTAGGATATATACGCCCATTCTCCCGACCACGCATAAACCGGGACAACCGTACCGTTTTTCAAAAAGGCAATAATGCTGTCATCCATGGAGGGTCCCTGCCGTTGATAAAGCCCGGAATCAATATCTTTGGTAACGACCTTGTAATGACCGCAATACGAAACAGCGGCCGGCATAACCAACGAATCCTCGGCGGCTGCTTCCATCGCTTCCGCTTCCGCCTTGGCTTTTGCTTCTGCTTCGGCTT
>JBJEIR010000095.1:0-14418 GCA_051877215.1 Acutalibacteraceae bacterium
GCCCATTTTGTCGGTCTCGTCTCCCGAAGGCGCGCGTGATTACCTCATTCCGAGCCGCAAGCATCACGGTCAATTTTATGCGCTGCCGCAGGCGCCGCAGATTTTCAAGCAGCTGTTGATGGTCAGCGGCTTTGACCGCTATTTCCAGATTGCACCCTGCTTCCGCGACGAGGACGCCCGCGCCGACCGTTCGCCCGGCGAATTTTATCAGCTCGATTTTGAAATGGCGTTTGCAACACAGGAGGATGTGTTTGCCGTCGCCGAAGAGCTTTTGTGCGATGTGTTTAAAACCTTCGGCGGCGGCGCCGCCGTCGACGAAGCGCCGTTTCGCCGCATCCCCTATGCGGAATGTATGCTCAAATACGGCACGGACAAGCCCGACCTGCGAAACCCGCTCGAAATCATCGACATCAGCGACCTGTTTGTCGAGACGGATTTTGCCCCCTTCCGCGGCAAAACGGTGCGGGCAATCAATGTTCCCGACTGCGCCTCGCAGTCGAAGGGCTTCTTTGAAAAGATGCTGAAATTTGCCACCGAAATCGGCATGAAGGGACTCGGCTACATCAAGGTCGCCGACGACATGACCTATCAGGGGCCGATCGATAAATTCCTCGACGACGCCCAGCGCGCGGAGCTTGCGCGCCGCGCGGGACTGAAGCCCGGCTGCGTGCTCTATTTCATCGCCGATTCCGCCAAGGCGGCGCCCGTTCTGGCGGGGCAGATCCGTCAGGAGGTCGCCTCCCGCCTCGGATTGATTGAGCAAAATGCCTTCCGTTTCTGCTTTGTGACCGACTTCCCGATGTACGAGCAGGACGAAGAAACCGGCAAAATCATTTTCACCCACAACCCGTTCTCCATGCCGCAGGGCGGCTTAAAAGCACTGGAGACAAAGGATCCGCTTGAGGTGCTCGCCTATCAGTATGACATCGTTGTCAACGGCGTGGAGCTGTCGAGCGGTGCGGTGCGCAACCATGAGCTGCCGACCATGCTCAAGGCATTTGAGATTGCCGGCTACACCGAGGAGGATCTCAAGGCGAAGTTCTCCTCTCTTTACAACGCGTTTTCCTACGGCGCGCCGCCGCACGCGGGCATGGCGCCCGGCATCGACCGCATGCTGATGCTGCTGGCGGGAGAAGAAAACATCCGCGAGATCATCGCTTTCCCGATGAACAGCAACGCGCAGGATCTGCTGACCGGCGCGCCCGGCCCCGTATCCGAGCAGCAGCTTCGTGAGGTGCATATTAAGATTCGCTGACAGACAGCGGCTTTTTCCCCGTCATAAGCGGTACATGCCCGCTTATGACGCATAAAACGGGAGCCGGCTTTTTCAGATAAAGGAGTTGACAGCATGGTCACAAAAGAAGAAGTGCTCAAAATCGCTCGCCTTGCAAAGCTGTCGGTCGCCGAGGAGGAGCTCGACGATCTGACCGCCGCGATGAGCGAAATCATATCCTTTGCAGACACCATCAACGCCGCAGGCGACACGACGGGAGAATTCGACTCCATCCACGGACTGCAAAACGCCTTTCGTGAGGATACCGTCGTTGCCTCCTTTCCACAGCAGGAAATCCTGAAAAACCGCGAGGGCGGCGAAGACGGCTTTTTTGCCGTGCGCGGAAACAGCACCAAAAGGGGGTAAAGCGGCATGGAACTGACAAACGGCAACATCGCCGCTTTGCAAAAGCGGCTGACTGAAAAGGACTTTTCGTGTGTGGAGCTGACCACGCGCTATCTCGACGCGATCGGTGCGGATAACGGCGCGCTGCTCGCCTATGTGCAGGTCACGCCCGAAACCGCTCTCGAGCAGGCAAAGGCGGTTGACGAGCGCATCCGAAAAGGCGAAGCGCTGCGTCCTCTTGAGGGCATCCCGATGACCCTCAAGGACAACATCAGCACAAAGGGCATTGAGACGACCTGCTGCTCCAAAATCCTAAAAGGGTATGTCCCGATCTATGACGCAACGGTGTGGAGCGCCCTGAAGCAAAACGGCGCCGTTTTACTCGGCAAAACCAATATGGATGAATTTGCGATGGGCTCCTCGTGCGAGACCTCCTGCTTCGGCGGCGCCAAAAACCCGCACAGCCTCGCGCATGTCGCGGGCGGCAGCTCGGGCGGCGTCGCCTCGGCGGTCGGCGGCAATCTCGCCGTCTACGGCCTCGGCTCAGACACCGGCGGCTCCATCCGACAGCCCGCCGCCTTCTGCGGACTTGTGGGGCTCAAGCCCACCTACGGCGCGGTTTCCCGCTACGGACTTATCGCCTATGCGTCCGGCTTTGATCAGATCGGCCCGATCACACAAACCGTTGCCGACGCGGCGGCGGTTTATGATGCGATTTCGTTTTATGACCCGATGGATTCGACCTCTGTCGGCAAAAAGGACGGCGGCGCCTATGCGGCGCTGTCCGACAGCATCAAAGGCCTGCGCATCGGCATCGCCAAGGAATATTTTGAAGGCGTGCGCGACGATGTGCGCGCGGCGCTGGAAAACGCCATAGAGGTCTATCGCGCCCTCGGCGCACAGATCGTCGAGGTATCGCTGCCGTCGCTTCGGTATGCGCTGCCCGTTTATTACATTTTGGCCTGCGCGGAGGCGTCCTCCAATCTGGGGCGCTACGACGGCATTCGCTACGGCTACCGCGCGGAGGAATACAGCGGCATCAACGATATGATCTGCAAAACACGCAGTCAGGGCTTCGGCGCAGAGGTACAGCGCCGCATTCTGCTCGGCACCTATGTGCTCAGCGCCGGCTATTACGACGCCTATTATAAAAAGGCGCAGAATCTGCGCGGCGCAATCATCGACGGCTTTAAGGCGGCGTTTGCCGACTGTGACATCATGCTCACCCCCACCGTCCCGATGACGGCGTTTGAAACGGGAAAAGCGACCGCCGACCCGGTGGAAACCTATCTCACCGATATCTGCACCGTTCCCGTCAATATCGCGGGGCTGCCGGCGCTGTCCGTGCCGTGCGGCTACGACGAGGCGGGGCTTCCGATCGGTATGCAGCTCATCGGTCCTCATTTTGAGGAGCGCCGGCTGCTTGGCGCCGCGTATCAATATGAACAGCAAACCGCTGTCATCCATCGGCATCCCGTGAAAGGCGGTGTGGCATTATGAAACAATACGAGCTGGTCGCGGGCTTAGAGACCCATGTCGAGCTGTCCACCGCAACCAAGATTTTTTGCGGCTGTACCACCCGGTTCGGCGCCGAGCCGAACACCAACTGCTGCCCCATCTGCATCGGGCTGCCCGGCACGCTTCCGAAGCTCAACAAGCGCGTGGTGGAATATGCCGTCATGGCGGGGCTGGTCACCAATTGCTCCATCAACGAGATTTCCAAGATGGACCGCAAAAATTATGTCTATCCCGACTTGTCAAAAGCCTATCAGATTTCTCAGTTTGACAAGCCGCTGTGCGAGCACGGCTTTGTCCCGCTTTCAAACGGACGAAATATCGGTCTTACCCGCATCCATATCGAAGAGGACGCGGGCAAGCTGGTACACAGCCACGGCGACACCCTTGTGGACTATAACCGCGGCGGCGTGCCGCTCATTGAGATTGTAACCGAGCCGGATTTTCGCAGCGTGGAGGAAATCATTGAATATTTGCAAAAATTACAGCTCATGATGAAATATATCGGCGTATCCGACTGCAAGATGCAGGAGGGAAGTATGCGCTGTGATGTCAATATTTCGGTGCGTCCCGTCGGCTCAGACCGCTTCGGCACCCGCACGGAAATCAAAAATATGAATTCCTTCACCTTCATCGAAAAAGCGGTTCGCTATGAATTTGAGCGCCAAATCGACCTCATTGAAAGCGGCGAAGAGGTCATTCAGGAGACCCGCCGCTATGACGACGAGCTGGACATCACCGAAAGTATGCGCGGCAAAGAGGATGCCAACGATTACCGCTATTTCCGCGAGCCGGACCTGGTCACCATCTACACATCAAAGGAAGAGGTCGAGGCACTGCGCGCCCGTCTGCCCGAGCTGCCGGATCAGCGGCTTGCCCGCTATGTTTCGGACATGGGGCTGAACGAAAAAGACGCGGCACTGCTGACAAAATACCGTCAGATTTCCGACTTCTTTGAGCAGGCCTGCGAGGGCGTTTCGCCCAAAACCGTCGCCAATTTCATCATCGGCCAAATTTTCCGCCGGCTTGTCACCGACGCGGATAAGGAAAGCGGCGTCATCCCCGTTTCCCCCGAAAATCTCCGCACGCTTGTCAAGCTGATCGACGACGGCAAGCTGCGCATGAATTTGGCAAAATCCACGCTGGAAACGATGATGGACACCGGCAAAGCTCCCTTAGAGCTGCTCAGCGAGGAGGATATGGCGGGCGTTGACGAAACCGCGCTCAAATCGCTGTGTGAACAGGTGATCGCGGACAATCCGAACGCCGTCGCCGACTATCAAAACGGCAAGGAAAAAGCGCTGAAATCGCTTGTCGGCGGCGTGATGAAGGCGACCCGCGGAAAAGCGGACGCCAAAGCGGCAGAAGCACTGCTGATCGGGCTGATAAACGGCTGAACACAACGCCGTCTCGGGATCGGTTGAAGACCATTCGACCGATCCCGCTTTTTACCGATCCACCCTTACGCCAAAGCGCCGCTTGCGAATTTTGGCCGCATCGCCGCCCTTTTCGGCAGCGTGCGCAAAACCAAAAAGACCGCTTCTTTATGTTAGGAGGTATGTTTATGCTGGACTGGCAAAAGGACGCCATTGTTTATCAGATCTACCCGAAGAGCTTTTGCGATGCAAACGGCGACGGCATCGGAGACATCAAGGGCATTCTTTCCAAGCTGCCCTATTTGGAAGCACTCGGCATCAACACCGTTTGGCTGTCTCCGTGCTATCCCTCTCCGGGCGACGACAACGGCTATGATATTTCCGATTACCGCGATATTGCCCCCGAATACGGCACACTTGAAGACTTTCGGGAGCTGCTGGATGCGCTCCATGCCCGCGGTATTCGGTTGCTGATGGATTTGGTGGTCAACCACACCTCCGACGAGCATCGTTGGTTTCAGAAAAGCCGCGAAAGCCGCGACAATCCCTACCGGGATTATTATATTTGGCGGGATCCCGTAAACGGTCGCGAACCGAACGATTGGCAGGCGGCCTTCGGCGGCTCCGCATGGGAATGGGATGAACAAACAGGACAGTATTATCTGCACCTGTTTTCCAAAAAGCAGCCCGATCTGAACTGGGACAATCCCGTTGTACGCCAGGAAATCGCAGATATGGTCAACTACTGGCTGGACATGGGGGTCGACGGCTTTCGCTGTGATGTCATCAATTCCATTTCCAAGGACTTTTCCGCCCCGCACGGCGGCGGGATCGGTCCGCATCTGCATGAGTATCTCCACGAACTGCACGAACGCGCCTTAAAGCCTCACGGCGCGCTGACCGTCGGTGAGACCTGGGGACTCACTCCCGAGCAGACGCTCGAGCTGACGGGAGACGCGCGCGGCGAGCTGACGATGAGCTTCCAGTTTGAGCATCTGCTGCTCGGCCGCGTCGGCGGCGATAAATTTCTGCGCTGTCCCGTCGACCGAAAAGCGTTTGTCGATATTCTCTCCAAATGGCAGGAAGGACTCAAAAACGACGGGTATCCCGTTCTCGTGATGGAAAACCACGACCAGCCCCGCGCACTCTCCCGCTTCGGCGACAGCGCCTATCCGTACGAAAGCGCAACCATGCTCGCTATGCTGCTATACGGGATGCGCGGCGTCCCCTTCCTCTATCAGGGGCAGGAGCTCGGGCTGTCCGATCCCGTTTTTCACTCGCTGTCGGAATACCGCGACATTGAGACGCTCAACGCGTACACCGCGATGCGCGGCACCTATTCGGACAAAGAGCTGCTTCCCATGCTCAATTTCGGCAGCCGCGACAACTCCCGCGTTCCGATGCCGTGGTCAGACACGCCGAACGGCGGATTTACAAGCGGAACCCCTTGGATTAAAACGAGTGTCGATCCCGCGCGTACCGCCGAGGCCGAAGAAGCCAATCCTCGGTCGGTGCTGCATTTTTACCGCCGTCTGCTCTCCTTGCGAAAGCAAAACCACTGCCTGCGCCGCGGCGATTTTACCCTGCTTAAAAACGACAACGGCACTGTCCTGTATCGCCGCTCGTGCGGCGACAGCACCGTGCTGGTGCTTTGCCGCTTTGCAGACACCCCCGCGCCCGTTCCCGCACCCGTGCCGAAGAACGCCGCTTTGCTCTTTGGCAACTATGAGAACGCCGACACGCACGCGCCCCTTCGCCCCTATGAAGCGCGCCTGTTGACCGTTTGATGATTTCTCATACACCGGTTATAAAACAAAGAGTACGCCCGCATCAATCGGGCGTACTCTTTTCTGTTTGATAAAATGCGGCCGTCACAGACAACACAAGTGTGCCGTCTTAACTCTTTGGTAATCGTCCGTCATCATTGTGCCGGCCATAAAGCCAAAAGCACATCCTGCTCATCCCCATGTGCCGCTGACGATGTCGTACACGCACAGCGCGTCTATAACATCAATGTCGCCGTCCTCATACATATCGGCGCACGCTATCTGTTCCTCTGTCAGCGTCAATTCTCCCGACGCCGCACGATAGAGCATAAGGACATCCCGCATATCGAGTATTTCATCTCCGGTCACATCGCCAAACACCTCGTCGAGCACCTCAACCGACAACAGCACGCTTTTTCCGCCCAAGGTGAGCGTCAAATCCTGTTCACCGGAAACTCGATTATCAAAGCCGCTCACCATATCCTCAGACATATAAAACACATCCGTCGTACCGTCCGCATAGGTGATCAACAGTTCCCCATCGCTCACATTCAGCGGCTCGCCCTTTCTAAACTGTGTTTTTTGCGGATAGGTCAGGATGCTCATCGTTGTTTGTTCATCAAAGAACACCTCAATGATCAACGGCTCTTCACATATATATTCCCGATAGCTGAAATAAATTACCTGCTCTCCCGGCCAATACGGTGAAAACATATATTCATCCAAGACATCCTGTGTGATGTCAAACTCCTGCACGGCACCGTCAATGCGGGTCACCTTCAGCTTGATTCCCGTCAGATCGGGATAATCCCCCACCACCGTATAAAGCGGGCCCTCCTGCGGTGTGATCAGCTCGACCGATGTCATTTCGGGGCATAAAAGCTGCGGGTACGGATATCCGCTTTCTTTGTCAAAGCCCCAGACACCGAAAAAGTCAAAGCCCTCAAAGGTTTGTTCCTCTTGCATCTGTGCATCCGTGCAGCGAACGCTTCCGTCCGTTCCGCCGTTATCTGCGTCTCCGACACCCTTTTCAAAGCAATCAGGATAATATGCATATACTATCTGAGACTCCTGATCGCTTGCGCCGACAATGCCGCCGATGGCATACCCTCCGGTCAGCATATCTCCCACTTGATAACACTCTATGATTTGGCCGAGATTATATCCGGCAATGCCGCCTACGCTGCCCCAAATATTTTTGCGCGTAGAAGTCACCGAGCCGGTATTGTAGCATCCGCCGATTCCTGCAAGTTCTCCGTTTTGACCCGCAATGCCGCCGGCCATCCATCCGGCTGTCACGCTTCCGTTGTGCACACTGTAGCAGATGATTCCGTAGACATTTTCCCCGGCGATGCCTCCCGCTTCCGCATTGCGGGAATTCACGGTCGCCGAACCGACACATTGGTATATCAGTCCGTCATTGGTACCGACCAAACCGCCAACTGCAGCGGTGCTTTCCAGCGAGCCGGACACCTGACAGCCTGTCACCATTCCGCTGTTATATCCTGCGATGCCGCCGAGCCCTCCGTATGCCGTCGAAAAAGCGCAATCCTCCAGCTGCACCTCGCAGATTATGCCCATATTCCATCCGAAAAGTCCCAAATAGCCGCCTTTTTTCTCACTGCAAGTCAGTTGCAGCCCACGAATCGTGTGTCCCTCTCCGTCCAGTTCGCCGCAAAACGGCTCCTCTTCCGTACCGATGGGTTCCCAACCCGCGCCGCCGTTATAAAAGGCTCCTCCCTCGGCAAAATCCGCCTCGGTAAAAACAATGTCGTCGGTAAGACGATACCAACCGTACAAATCGTTGCGTATCGCCGAAAGCTCCTCTTTATTTGAAACGAGAATCGGCATCGGTTCATCGGAGCCATATTCCTCCGACTCTCCTTCTGCCGCAACGGAAAGAGACAGACAGCCTGTCAATATCACGCACAGCAGCAACGGCAGCACCCGCTTCAAACCGAATCTGCGTATCTTTTTCATATGTTCCCCGCCTTTCAGCAAATTTTATATATCTTAATTTTCAGTATACATAAAATGAACGCTGTGTCAATCTTTTTTCAAACCCTTTAAAAGTCAAAAACCTTTTTAAAGCAAAAAATCGGTCCTTGCCTAGGCAAAGACCGATTTTTTATTTGGTTAGTGTGCGTATGGCTCAGCAGCCGACATTCTTTTTGAGCGTTTCCAGCTCTGCGCGAAGCTCCTCAGGCAGCTTGTCGCCGAACTTTTTATAGAATTCCTCAACACCGGCAGCTTCCTTCGCCCATTTGGCGTTGTCCACTGTCAGGATGGATTGCAGCTGCTCACGCGAGAAGTCGAGGCCTTCCAGATTGATGTCCTCGGCCTTCGGCACATAGCCGATCGCGGTTTCCTCTGCGTCCACCTCGCCGTCGCAGCGCTTCAGGATCCATTCCAGCACGCGCAGGTTGTCGCCGAAGCCCGGCCAGATGAAGTGGCCTTCGTCGTCCACGCGGAACCAGTTGACATTGAAGATTTTCGGCGCTTTATCTCCGAGCATCTCGCCCATTTCAATCCAATGCTTGAAGTAGTCGCCCATGTGATAGCCGCAGAACGGCAGCATCGCCATCGGGTCGCGGCGCACAACGCCGACCGCACCGGCAGCGGCAGCGGTCGTCTCGGAACCGGTGATCGAGCCGATAAACACGCCGTTGTTCCAGCTGCGGGACTGATAGACGAGCGGCACGGTATCCGGGCGGCGGCCGCCGAAGATGATGGCCGAGATCGGCACACCGTTCGGGTTCTCAAACTCACTGCTCAGGCAGGGGCAGTTTGCGGTCGGGGCGGTAAAGCGGCTGTTCGGATGCGCCAGCTTGTTGCCCTGTGCCACATACTCCGGTCCGTTGACCTTTTCGCCCTTCCACTCTTCCGCATTGACAGGCGGATTCTTGTCAAGGCTCTCCCACCACACGGTGTTGTCGTCGAGATTGCGCGCCACATTGGTGAAGATGGTGCCCTTCTGGGTGGAAATCAGCGCGTTCGGGTTGGATTTCATGTTGGTGCCGGGAGCAACGCCGAAGAAGCCGTTCTCCGGGTTGATGGCGTACAGGCGGCCGTCCGCGCCCTTGCGCATCCACGAGATATCGTCGCCGACTGTCCAAACCTTATAGCCCTTTGCCTTGTAGCCCTCGGGCGGAATCATCATGGCGAGGTTGGTCTTGCCGCAGGCAGACGGGAACGCCGCGCAGACATATTTCACTTCGCCCTTCGGATTCTCCACGCCGAGAATCAGCATATGCTCTGCCATCCAGCCCTCATTCTTCGCCTGATAGGAAGCGATTCGCAGCGCAAAGCACTTCTTGCCGAGCAGCACATTGCCGCCGTAGGCGGAGTTGACGGAAATGATGGTGTTGTCCTCCGGGAACTGGCAGATCCAGCGCTTGTCCGGATCGACATCGCACTTGCAGTGCAGACCGCGCACCCAATCGTTGCTGTCGCCGAGCACATCCATAACCTTTTTGCCCACGCGGGTCATGATGGACATATTCAGCACAACATAGATCGAGTCGGTCAGCTCAACGCCGATCTTGGCGAGCGGAGAGCCGACAGGTCCCATCGAATAGGGAATGACATACATTGTCCGACCCTGATAGCTGCCGCGGGCAATGTCATACAGCATCTTATACGCTTTGTCGGGCGCCATCCAATGGTTTGTAGGACCGGCGTCCTCTTCCTTTTTGGAGCAAATCAGCGTGCGATCCTCCACACGCGCCACATCGTTCGGCGCCGTTCTGTGATAATAGCAGCCCGGGAGCTTTTCTTGGTTCAGTTTAATCATTTCACCGGTTTCGCAGGCTTCCTTGCGCAGTGCCTCCAGCTGTTCCTCGCTGCCGTCGATCCAGACGATCGAGTCGGGCTTTACCAGCGCGACCTGCTCATCGATCCACGACAAAACCGATTTGTTATTCGTCAGTGTTGCCATAGGATTGTATCCCCTTTCAAAAATAGAAGTCCAATCTACCCCATTTTTCATGGTTATCCTTAGTATACAATGATTTTGCCGATTTCGCAAGGGGGGATTATGAATAATTTGAGAATTTTTTAACAAACCTGTGCCCGCTGTCAAAATATACAAGCCGCCCGTTAAGCGGTGCTTGCAAACAGCTTAGACCGGCAGGTAAACGCTTTTCTGCGGGTCATTTGCACATACCGTTTACAGCTCAACATTCACCTCATAGCGGTCTTCTATCAAAAGATACGGGCAGTCGTATTTTTTACACATCTCCAGATGAAAGCGGTTTTCTTCCGTCAGGCGCTGCACGGTGCAGTCGGAATCGTCCACGCGTTTTTCAATGACATCGGCATATTTTTGAATATCCGCAAAATGCCGCTCAATATACGACGCCGTCATCACAAGACACACATAGCGGATGTGCTGTAAATACCGCTCCTCAAAATCCTGTTTCCACGAAAAGGGAATATAATCCCCCTCCAGGATCAAATCTTGTCCGTTTTCAATGGCTGTCTTGGCAATTTCGCGCACAATCGGCCACAGATAATCGACCAGTTCTTTATCATCTGTCGGCGTCAGTTGGGTATTTTTGCTTCGTATCAGACCCATTTTGATGTGGTCGATCGACATATACGGCATTTGATAGGTTTCCAGCAGTTTTTGAGCGAGTGCCGTTTTGCCCGTATGGGAAGCGCCGGTGATAAAAATAATCATTTTCATTTCTCCGTCAAAGCATTTTGTTGCATCGCCCACTGTCTGTTTGCGCTCCTTATTGCCGCATACCGATGGGCGTTTTTCATTTGGGCACACACCATACCGTCGGTTTCCCCGACGCCGCGTATTTATCGGATCCCTCCGACGCCGCGTATTTCTTGCAAAAAATCCCGCGTGCATTGCCCAAGTGTTCGAAAGGACACTTGGGCAGTTTGATTCGCCTTACGGCGAGTGATATTGCGAAAGCAGTGATATTTGGCTGTCGCCGAGTGTTATTGCCTTCGGCAGTTTTGCGGGCAAATAAACGGTCACAAAAACCGCAGGTTTCCATATCACGGTTGCCGTCGGCAATCCTATCACTTTTTGCGCAGCAAAAACGATCACCGCATAAAAATCACTACCCGAAAAAGAGCTTTGTTTTTCTCTTCTTCGGGTAGTGTTGTCTCATGCTGTTACAAGCAGGGAATTTGTGTGCTAAATTCCTATTCGGTTTTCAATAACAGTCCTTAAGAAACCCTGCTCGTTTTGCAGGCGGAATGTTTATGCTGATACCGCTTATTGTTATTTCACGAGCTCGATGATCGCCATCTCTGCGGCGTCGCCGCGGCGAGCGCCCGTCTTGATGATGCGGGTATATCCGCCGTTGCGGTCGGCATAGGTGGGTGCGATCTCGTCAAAGAGCTTCTTGCAGACGCTCTCTTTGGTGACAAAAGACAACACAAGGCGCTTGTTGGCAAGCGTCGGTTCCTTGGCAATCGTGATCATTTTTTCGGTCAGAGAACGCACTTCCTTTGCACGGGTCACTGTCGTCTCAATGCGGCCGTTCTCGAGCAAAAATGTCACCATAGCCCGCAGCATAGCCGTACGCGAAGCGGTCGGCCTGCCAAGCTTTCTGGTTCCGGGCATTTGAATTCACTCCTTCTTTTACTCTTCGTCTTGGTAGAGGCTGAAACCGAGAGACGCCAACTTGTTGATGACCTCTTCAAGCGATTTACGGCCGAGGTTACGAACCTTCATCATTTCTTCTTCGCTCTTGCTGATCAAATCCTCAACCGTGCTGATTCCGGCACGCTTGAGGCAGTTGAACGAGCGAACCGACAAGTCAAGCTCTTCAATCGTTGTTTCAAGAACCTTCTCTTTGCCGTGGTCGTCCTTCTCTACCATAATGGAATCGTCGGCATACGCGTCGCCGGACAAATCAACAAACAAATTCAGATGCTCGGTCAGCACCTTTGCACCGAGCGCCACGGCTTCCTTGGCGGAAATCGTGCCGTTGGTCCATACCTCCAGGGTCAGCTTGTCGTAGTCGGTGATTTGACCGACACGGGTGTTTTCCACCGTATAGTTGACCTTGGACACCGGCGTGTAAATGGAATCTACGGGGATGACGCCGATCACCGGATTCATCAACTGCTTGTTGCGTTCGGCCGGCACATAGCCGCGGCCTTTATCCAATGTGATCTCCATATACAGGTGAGCGTCGTCGCCGAGAGTCGCAATATGCATATCCGGCTCTAAAATTTCCACTTCGCTGTCGCATTTGATCGAACCGGCTGTCACTTCACACGGGCCCTGTGCATCTACATAGACCGTTTTGGGCGCTTCTCCGTTGATGCGGGCAATCAGTCCCTTGATATTCAGGACGATTTCCGTGACATCCTCTTTCACGCCCTCTACAGTGGAGAACTCGTGCAAAACACCGTCGATTTTAACGGATGTTACCGCCACGCCGGGCAGCGAGGACAACAGCACACGGCGCAGGCTGTTGCCGAGTGTCGTACCGTATCCGCGCTCAAGCGGCTCCACAACAAACTTGCCGTAGGTGCCGTCCTCTGCCAGATCGGTCGCTTCAATTCTGGGCTTCTCAATCTCAATCATGCAAAACCCTCCTTAGTCACGCAGCAGGATGCGCAGGCAGTATGCCGCGCACACGGCTGTACAAAAATATACAAGCAACAAAGCATCGATCTTCGGATTATTTCGAATACAACTCGACGATCAATGTCTCTTCGATCGGCAGATCGATGTCCTCTCGATTGGCAAGCGCAGTCACTTTTGCTTCCTGCGTCTCACGGTTCAGATCGAGCCACTGCGGAACCGGACGGGATTCATTTGCTTCGACGATGGATTTCATCAGTCCGAGCTGCCGGCTGCTATCCTTAACAGCCACAACCATGCCCGGCTTCACAAGGAAGGACGGAACATTGACCTTGCGGCCGTTGACGGTGAAATGCCCCTGTGTCACAAGCTGACGCGCCTGTGCGCGGGAGCTGGCAAAACCGAGACGGTACACCACATTGTCAAGACGGGATTCCAGCAGGCGGAGCAGGTTTTCACCCGTTACGCCTTGCATTTTTTCCGCCAACTCAAAATAATGACGGAACTGATTTTCAAGCACGCCGTAATAGCGCTTTGCAAATTGCTTGGTACGAAGCTGTTTGCCGTATTCCGACACCTTCTTGCGGCCCTGGCCGTGCTGGCCGGGCGCATAGCTGCGGCGCTCAACAGAGCATTTTCCGGTATAGCAGCGTTCACCCTTCAAAAAAAGTTTTTGTCCTTCACGGCGGCAAAGTCTGCACACCGCACCGGTATATCTAGCCATATTGGTTGCACCTCCTGTTTTCGATCAAACGCGTCTTCTCTTGGGAGGACGGCATCCGTTGTGGGGGACGGGGGTCACATCCTTAATCATCGTGACCTCCAATCCGGCGGACTGAAGTGCGCGGATCGCCGCTTCACGACCGGCGCCCGGGCCCTTGACATATACCTCGACTGTTTTCAGACCGTGCTCCATTGCCGCTTTCGCTGCGGTTTCGGCAGCTGTCTGTGCAGCAAACGGAGTGGATTTCCGCGAACCGCGGAAGCCGAGCTCGCCGGCACTCGCCCAAGAAAGGGCATTGCCCTGCGTATCGGTCAGTGTCACGATGGTATTATTGAACGTGGACTGGATATGCGCAGCGCCACGCTCGATATTTTTGCGTTCCTTGCGGCGACGGGTCGCACCCTTGCGCGCCGCGGTGGTTTTTGCAGCAGCCATACTGTTCTATCCCTCCTGCTTTACTTCTTCTTATTGGCAATGGTCTTCTTGGGACCCTTGCGGGTACGGGCATTGGTCTTGGAGCGCTGTCCGCGCACCGGCAAGCCCTTACGGTGACGAAGACCGCGATAGCTTCCGATTTCGATCAAACGCTTGATATCAAACGCCACATCGCGGCGAAGGTCGCCTTCCACCGTATAATGATGGTCAATATACTCGCGCAGCTTGGAAACATCATCCTCCGACAGATCGCGCACCCGGGTATCCGGATTGACGCCGGTCGCGGCAAGAATGTCGTTGGCGGATTTCCGGCCGATTCCGAAAATATAGGTCAGGCCGATCTCAACACGCTTATCTCTGGGCAGGTCAACACCAGCAATACGCGCCATAATATATCCTTCCTTTCGATTGCAGTAATAATGGCA
>JBJEIR010000096.1:0-14394 GCA_051877215.1 Acutalibacteraceae bacterium
AGGGAGAGAAGACATAGCTGATCATTGCTTATTTCCGATAAAGACAAACCACTGCTATTCTCTCCCTCAGTCACCTTCGGTGACAGCTCCCTCGTCAGAGGGAGCCAAGTGGTTTGCAGCGTATCAATGCCTTTCCCCTGTGTAATGGGGAGAGAAAAGATTGTTTTTTGACACTCTCAGCCGGCTGCATTTGAACAATGCAGCCGGCTGAAAAATCATCCTTTTTTGTGTTCCTTGGCCGCTTTGACCAGTCCCGCAAACAGCGGATGCGGGCGGTTCGGCCGCGATTTGAATTCCGGGTGGAACTGACACGCGACAAACCAAGGGTGATCGGGAAGCTCGACCATTTCGACGATGTGCTTGTCCGGGGAAATGCCTGCCAGCAGCATTCCGTGAGACTCCATTTGATCGCGGTAGTCGTTGTTAAATTCATAGCGATGGCGGTGGCGCTCGAAAATGCGTTCCTCTCCGTACACCTCATAGGCGTGGGAACGAATGTCGAGCACACAGGGGTATTGTCCGAGGCGCATGGTTCCGCCGCGCAGCTCGACATCCCGCTGATCGGGCATCAGGTCGATGACGGGATGCGTTGTTGCGGGATCGATCTCCGAGGTGTGCGCATCGGCAAAGCCGAGCACATTGCGGGCAAATTCAATGACGGCGATCTGCATACCGAGGCAGATGCCGAGATAGGGCACGCGGTTTTCACGCGCATATTTGGCCGCCGCAATTTTTCCGTCGATGCCGCGGCTGCCGAATCCGCCGGGGACAAGAATGCCGTCTGCCCCGCCGAGGATTTCGGCAGCGTTTTCGTCACAGACCCGCTCGGAATCCACCCAGTCGATGCGAACCGAAACATCATTCGGGATGCCGCCGTGCTTGAGAGCTTCCGCCACCGACAGATACGCGTCGTGCAGCTCGACATATTTTCCGACGAGCGCGATGGTGACCTCGCCCTTGGCGTTTTGCAGGCGGTAAAGCATGTCCGTCCACTCGGTCAGATCGGGCTTCTTCTCCTCAAAGCCGAATTCGCGGCAGACAATTTCCGCAAGCCCCTCTTTTTCCAGAGCGAGCGGCGCCTCATACAGAATGGGCACATCGCAGTTTTGGATGACGCAGTCGCGCTTGACATTGCAAAAGAGGGCGATTTTGCGCTTGAGATCGTCCGACAGCGGATGCTCCGCGCGGCAGACGATGATATCCGGCTGAATGCCTAAGGACAGCAGCTCTTTGACCGAGTGCTGGGTCGGTTTGGTTTTCATTTCCTGCGATGCGGCAATGTAAGGCACCAGCGTCACATGCACAAACAGACAGTTGCGGCGTCCGTGCTCCACCGAGAATTGGCGGATCGCCTCGAGAAACGGCAGGCCTTCAATATCGCCGACCGTGCCGCCGATCTCGATGATATGAACATCGTATTTCTCTTCATCCAGCGCGATGCGGCGCTTGATTTCGTCGGTGATGTGCGGGATGACCTGCACCGTGCCGCCGTCATAATCCCCCTGGCGTTCCTTCTGAAGAACATGGGAATACACCTTGCCGGAGGTGATGGAGGAGTTTTGGGACAGGTTGACATCAATGAAGCGCTCATAGTGGCCCAGATCCAGGTCGGTCTCCGCGCCGTCGTCGGTGACAAACACCTCGCCGTGCTGGATGGGATTCATCGTGCCGGGGTCGACATTGAGATAGGGGTCGAGCTTTTTGACCGATACGCTCAGGCCGCGGCACTTGAGCAGACGGCCGAGAGAAGCCGCCGTGATGCCTTTGCCGAGACCGGATACAACGCCGCCGGTCACAAAGATGAATTTTGCCATTTTGATTGACCATCCTTCCGAAAATATGAGGAAAATTAAGGGAACACGAACAGCAAACTGCTTTGAAAGCAAGAAAAGAGCGGAAAAGCCGCGCTTTTATACGGGACGAACCGGAATGCCCTCGTCTTTCAGATACGCCTTGAGAAGGGGAATGTCCATTTCGTGATAATGAAAAAGCGAAGCGGCCAGCGCCGCGTCGGCACCGCCGACGGTCAGCGCCTGCGCAAAATGCGCCATCGTGCCGGCGCCGCCCGACGCAATGACCGGAACCGGCACAAGGGAGGATACCGCGGCGGTCAGCTCAAGGTCATAGCCCGCCTTGGTTCCGTCGGCGTCCATGCTGGTGAGCAGCACCTCGCCCGCGCCGAGACGCACGGCCTTTTGCACCCATTCCAAGGCGTCGAGACCGGTATTCAGCCGCCCGCCGTGTTTATAGACATCAAAGCCGCTGCCGTCCGCGCGGCGGCGCGCGTCAACAGCGATCACCACGCACTGACTGCCGAACTTGTCCGCCGCTTCGGCGATCAGCTCGGGGCGGTCGATGGCGGCGGAGTTGACCGATACCTTGTCCGCGCCCGCCAGCAGCACCTGCCGAAAATCCTCCACGCTGCGGATGCCGCCGCCGACGGTAAAGGGGATGGAAAGCTGCTCTGCGACCCGCGCGGCGAGCGCGGTGACGGTTTTGCGCTGTTCGTTTGAGGCGGTGATGTCCAAAAACACCACTTCGTCCGCCCCGGCGTCGGAATAGGCCGCCGCGACCTCGACGGGATCGCCCGCATCGCGCAGGGAAACAAAATTGACGCCCTTGACCACGCGGCCGTCCTTGATATCGAGACAGGGAATGATCCGTTTTGCGTGCATCAGGCATCCCCCCGCTTTGTAAAATTCAAAAAGCCGCGCAGAATCTGTTCGCCCACGCGCCCGGATTTTTCGGGATGAAACTGGGTGCCGAACACATGACCGCGCTGTACCGCCGAGCAAAAGCGCACGCCGTAGGAAGTGGTGGCAAGCACATCGGCGGGATCGTCCGCATAACAGGCGTAGGAATGGACAAAATACACATAGGATTGGTCGGCAAGCGTCCTTGTCAGAGGGCTGTCCTTTTCAATGCGGATATCGTTCCAGCCCATGTGGGGAATCTTGAGCCCCTCCGTTTGGGGCAATTTATGTACAAAGCCGGGAACAAAGCCGAGTCCCTTTACGCCCGGGCCTTCCTCGCTGCCGTCAAACAGCGCCTGCATTCCGAGACAGATGCCAAGCAGCGGCTGTCCCGTGTCGCGCGCGTGCTCCAGCGCGGGAACAAGCCCGCTCGCGCGCAGCGCCGCCATCGCGTCGGCAAAGGCGCCGACGCCCGGAAGAATCAGCCCGTCGGCGCGCATGGCGACCGCCGGGTCGCGGGTGACCGCCGTCTCGGCGCCCAGCCGCCGAAAGGCGAGCTGTACACTGCGCAGGTTGCCTGCGCCGTAATCGAGAACGGCAATCATCAAAACACTTCCTTTATCCGTTTGGGCGGCTGATATTACATACATCAGCAGTATATCATATTTGCGGCTGCGGGGTCAACCGTAAAAGCGGCAAAAGACGGCATTTTTTGCGCAAATTCCGAAATCGGCTTTCCGTACGGCGCATAAAAAAGGGCGAATCCGGCTGTTTTGCCGTGTTCGCCCTTTTTTATGCGTTTAACGGGTGGGGGTTGGATTGCTTGCAAAAAATGCTGCTTCTATTGCCTGAAAAGCCTGCTGATTGTTCATAACAAAGCTGCGGGTTACAAAGCCGAAAATGCTTCCGACGACACCGATAATACCGCCAAAAAGCAGATTGTAAATCAGGGTCCCGATATATCCTCCGATCGGAGAAAATTTTGCAACAATTCCTGTTGGGCGCATCAAAATTTCACGACTGTATTTGAGTTTGCCGGAAGATACAATAAAATTTATCACCGCAACAATCAGTAGCATTACGCCGTAGATGACATTGGTGTCACCACCCGATCTAGTGCCAAGAGCATAACCGATAAGAACATTTCCGATTCCCATAAGCACTTGCAGGCAGGCAATTACAATCCAGATAATTGCTTCGGTTTTCATTTTTCCCGATAACTGCTGAAGCAGATTGATAGGAGCATAGACCTGCTGCTGATAGACGGGCTGGGGTTGTGCAACCGCTTGTCCCGTGACGGCTTGTCCGCAGCTCGGGCAAAAGCGGCTTTCCGCTGAAATTTCGTTTCCGCATTTTGAACAAAATGACATTTTTCCACTTCCTTTTGGTTGTATTAAGTTAAACCTTCCGTAAAGCAATAGAAGCCTGTAACCTGCATATTGCTGTCGATCAAAAATTTAATAAAACCGTTTTCAATGCCATACCCCACCTCGCCGGACTGGTTAAGCATATCCAAAGCCGGTTGGCCGAATAAAGCAATCACATCCTCATAGGTGCTGTTGCCGTCAATAAAACGATAGGAAAAGAAGCTTTTTCCGAGTATATGGGAATAGTCGACCGATATACTTTTAATCAAATCTGTGTCCGGATCAACCAAAACAATCAAATTATTGTCAAAATAATACCGTGTATACAGGGTGTATTCATCTGTTTCCCGGTAGATTTCCTCTCCGAACACGCTTTTATTAACCGAAAAGTCTTTTAAAAGATAACCTTCCAGATCGGAACCGTATTCCTGACATTTTGCGAGATAAGCCGTAGTGGCCAAACTCCAGTTTGCAGTGGGATTTTGATGTGTTAAAGTCGTTTCTAAATAAATTTCGTCCTGTGACAGCTTGATTTTTCCCGTTCCGCTGTTGCCCCAACCGTCCTCGTTGAATGTAAAGGTGACGACCCCATCCTCCAGTTCGCCGGTAGCGTTGTCGATCCTTGCCACGCGATTGTAAGGGGCAGAGGATGTCAGCATAAGGTTAAACCGCATAATATTATTTTTAACGGTGATAATTTCGAGTCGGACGCTGCTGCTTTCGGTATTGGCGGATTCGTTCATCCATAGGCCGATATACGCATCGTAGGTTACCTCCGGCCGGACAGCAGGTATATCCGTCGTCACAGTCGGAACGCTTTCCGGATTTTTATTCGAATTTTTACTCGGAGTTTTATCCGGAGTTTTAACGAATAAAACCATACCGGCCAAAACGGCCGCGGCAACAACCGCAAAAATACATAAAACGAGCAGCCACTTTTTAAACGACTTTTTCGGTTTTATTGACGCAACGGATTGTTCCTCGATCAGCTTATGCATACAATATGGGCAAAATTGCAGTTCTTTCGGCAGTTCTTTTCCGCAGTACGGACAGTTTTTTATATTCACGCTCCCACCTCATATGGTTATTGTAGCATATTATACAATAAAAGGCTACTCTGCGGCGATCCCTTCGTGCGGAGCGTTTGTTTATCCGCTGACCCCAATATTCCTTTGTAAAAGTTTATCGTCTTATTTTGCGATGATAAAGACGATGAAAATATTCACAAAGCCTACATGAGCAAGAGGATACACACAACTCCGTACAAAACACTGAGCGCGCCCATTATAATACCCGCGATCGCAAGCCCTTTTCCCTTTTCGCCGCTTGTCGTCAACTGATTGTAGCCGACAATTGAGAAAACAAGCGCAACAATACCGACGATCCCCCAAAAATTGAGCAAGAATGAAACACCGCCGGTTATACATCCGACAAGTGCACATGTGTTTGTTTTTGCATATGTATTCTGCTGATTATTTGGGGGTTGCTGCCACACAGGTGTGGTCTGCTGATTATTCGCGGGTTGCTGCCACATGGGTGTGGTCTGCTGATTATTCGTGGGTTGCTGCCACACAGGTGTGGTCTGCTGATTATTCGCGGGTTGTTGCCGCGCGGGGGTGGTTTGCTGATTATTCGGGGGTTGCTGCCACATGGGTGTGGTCTGCTGATTATTCGGGGGTTGCTGCCACACAGGTGTGGTCTGCTGATTATTCGCGGGTTGCTGCCACATAGGTGTGGTCTGCTGATTATTTGCGGGTTGCTGCCGCATAGGTGTGGTCTGCTGATTATTTGCGGGTTGCTGCCGCATAGGCGGTTCTGTCTGCATATTCTGACCCGCTTGAGCAATCGTTTGCCCGCAAGCGGGACAATAAAGCGATGAATTCGGGATATTGCTGCCGCATTTTGAGCAATACATTTATTTTTTCAACTCCTTAAAACCAAAACGCGCGAAAAGGCCGCCTCCGAATATGCCGAAAGCAATTGTAAGCAGAGCAAAGCCTTTGTTTACCGCGCCGGAATACTGGTAAAAATATTCCGCAACGCTTTCACCGCCGATAGAACGCAGTGTTGCCATTTCGCCCGCGCCGCCCATAATCATAAAACCGCCTATAAGACAAAGCAACAGAACCAGTCCCGCAACGATAAACCAAATGATCGCCATGATATTGGTGCTCTGTTTTGTTGCAGGCTGAAAAGCCGCCGCCGGCGTATTCATAACAAACGGAGCGGCTGCACCCTCTGAGGGCTGTGCTTGACCGACCATCTTTTGACCGCAGTTCGGACAGCAGACAGTCTCGTCAGGTGATTCTTTTCCACAATTTACGCAATACTTCATTTTCAACTTCTCCTTTTTATGCCGTTTGGCATTGATTCGACCATATGATACCAAAAATAATGCTTATAGTCAATAAAAACTTCTTTTGGTGAATTCATAAATTCCCGATAATCTCTTAAAATAAATACAATTAGGGAGGATCGCCTATGTATAAAGACCTAAATTATATTGCGCTGGGCGCTCGAATACGCAAAGCACGCGAGACAAAACATCTGACGCAGGAACAGCTGGGGGAGGCTTGTCTTTTGTCCGCTTCTCACATAGGCCATATCGAAAGAGGAACGCGCATTCCCTCTGTTGATACACTGTATCGGATTTCCTGTGTTCTGGAGGTCAGCACGGATTTTTTGCTGTTTGATTCGGTTGAAACAGACAAAAATTTGTTTGAACACATTGCCGCTTTGCTGAAAGGGAAAGATGAGACGAAGGTAAAAAACTTTTTATCTACCGTCCGAGCGTTGGCGGATAAAATTGACGAATTGTAAAAGACTGCATAATATCCAACCAAAACCAATGCGTAGCAGGTCATCATGTCATACAGTGACGCCGGGTTACCTTGTAATGTACAACGGTTCTTTTCCCGGCCTACATGAATCCCGATTGTTCCGGCTTGACGACAGCTCTGATCCGGTGCAAAGCGATATTCCCGAACGATGAAAATCTGTTAAAAAGCCCATTCTTGTTCAAACGGATATTCCCCGCAAACGGACAGAGGCGCTGTGATTGGGGAAAATTTATTTGCCGCTTCAAGCATCTGTTTTACGGCGAGTTAATCCTCTATTAACAGCGCCGTAGTTTCTATCTTTACATCAAAGGATTTTCCCCGGTTGGTGCATTGAGCGTTTTGGCAAGTAGCGGCCTTGTTAAGCGTTCCGGATTTGAGATAGGCGGAAGTTTGTCCGGGATTGGTTTTGCCGCAAACAGGACATGTTGTCTTATAGGTGCATTGACCCGTCAATTTATCTGAGCTTACTATTACGCATCCTTCAAGGGCGGCATGCGTATATTCATAATGGGATGTTTTATCATTTTCCTGAGAAATGCCGGCGGATGAGGTGGCACTTGTCGCTTTTCCGTCATCGACACCGGTGGAATTGAAATCGGTTTCTTTGTTTTCACTGCAAGAACACAGTAGTGCCGCGATCATCAGCACCGTAATAATTGCCGAAAAGGTTCTTTTCATTACATTTCACCTCGTATAGATAATATATCATTATTTAAGCGCACACCATTTTTGCCAATGGCTGCATGATGAATTTGCCTGTCTTCCCGGATTACTTGCCCATCCGCTCCTGTTGCAGTAACACTTTCCTTTTGACATTGCACTTTCACATTCGACACGCTGGCCGAATGTGTCTGTTGTTCTGCTGCCTCCCCAATAATCACAAGTAGCACAGTTTTTAAATGACGGTGGATATTGCTGCGACATTATCATTTCCTCCTTTCTACTATTACCGGCGTTATAAAGAAACACCGCCTATGACGATTATAACGCATAGGCGGTGTTTTTGTCCTAAGCACGCTGCTTAGGACGGATAAAATTTATTGCGGCTTTCAGGTCTGCTGCCGACGGATACCGTTTGTTAGGATCGACCTGCACACATCGTTGGATGATCTTTGCCATTTTTCCGTGATACATGCGCTTGGATGGATGGTCTCCTGTAAGCATGACATTCATCAAAACGCCCAATGCGAAGATATCGGACCGTTTATCCGATTGTGCAATGCCGAATTGTTCCGGTGCAGCATAGCCGGCTGTGCCGACCAGCATGGTATCTTCCGAATGAAAAGGTTTATATAATTTTGCCGCGTCAAAATCAATCAGCGTGACATGCCCGTCGTTGTCAATCATAATATTTTCCGGCTTGATATCCCGATGAATGATTCCGAATGTGTGCAAGGCTTCCAGCGCATCACACACGGAGGAAACCACCTGCTGCACGCCGTATTCGCTGTACAATCCGTTTTCCAGAACCGCCGATACCGACATGCCGTCTATGTATTCTTCCAATACAATAACGCGCCCCTGATCCTCCAAAACCTCGTAGACGGTCGGCAGATTCGGGTGGGAAATTGTCCGCAAAAGCCGGTAAACATCCCCTGAGCCCTCATAAGAGCGGTACAAGATGTCCTTTTTTTGTTCTTTGTGCCGCAAGAGTAAAATGGTTTTATGCTGATTCTGTTTGAAGACACGAACAAGCGTATATTGCTCTTTTAATATATTTTTCAACCATTCCATAGACAAAACCCCATGTCGATTTGAACTTGTAATGTTTAGTATATCATGTTACACTCATTTTGGGGAGTGGTAATTATGCTGAAAAAGCCGACCGACGAACTCTTGGAACAATTACGGCATTCAAATACTATTGATTCCTATATCAAAGAAAATGAGGAATACCTGATCGACTGTTCGCTTGCGGAACATTTGAATGCCGTCAGCAAGGAAAAGCATCTTGTCAAATCGCAGGTTATCAAACGGGCAGAACTCAATGAGATATACGGTTATCAAATTTTTTCCGGAAAGCGAATGCCGTCAAGAGATACGCTTCTCTCTATTTGTATCGGTATGGGATTGAATACGGAAGAAACGCAGGAAACCCTAAAAATTGCCGGATTTGCACCGCTGTATCCTAAAAACAAACGGGACAGCATCATTCTGTTTGGTATTGAGAACAAACAAAATGTCTGCGCCGTCAATTCTTCTTTATTCGAAAATCACGAGGATACATTATAGTCGTTTGGTTTTGACATATGCATATAGCCGTATATGCGTTTTCCGTATATTTAGCATAGAAAACGGCGTATACGGCATTCTTTTTAAAAAATCTTTTGTTGCGTCAGTTCCCTCGGCTCCTTTGCGCACAGGGGAAGCGCCTGTATGCTTCAAAATTCATATTTTCAGCACAAATCAATTTTTTTGACGCGATAAAGCCGCGGAACAGGAATCTCTCCTGCGCCGCGGCTTTTGGTTTAAAAAATCTTTTGTTGCATCAGTTCCCACGGCTCCCTTTTGCACAGAGGAAACGGTCAGCCGATTTCCTGCAGGATAAAGGGAAGGACCTCCTGCGGCCCGATATGCAGCACATAGGAAAATTCATCATACAAGAGCGCTTCGGCGTCGCGCATGATCTGTTCGTCGGCGTGATGCAGCTTGCGTCCGTTCTCCTTTTGCTGCTGTCCGTGAAGATAAATGGTGCGAATCAGGCGTATCAGCTCCCGTCGGTCTCCTCCCTGGAGAATTTGACGGAACTGCTGACGCCGCAGCAGCTCGTTGCTTTCCCATGGAAGTGCATCGCCGTCGGGCATTTCCCGAATGAGCGAACGGATCTCGTCGGCGGACAGCACCCGCCGCATTTTGGCGCGCAGCGTTTCGTTTTGCGTCGGGACATAGATCACGGCGCCGTCCTGATGCAGCGGGGTGAGAATATAGTATTCCTCACAGGTTTTTCCGAACCGCCGTTTGGCGATGTCGGTGACGGTGCAAACGCCGTCGGTGCCGTATAAAACGGTGTCGTTGATGGCATACAAGGGGTGTCCCGCCTTTCCGAAAACAGGGCAGCGCGCGTGACAGCGGCACGGCCTGCAAAGTAACGCTTGACAGGCCGCTTTTTCTCCTGTCTTGATGCTTTTTTACCCTCTTTTGATAGGGTCGATAACCAAATTATAGCAGATTTTCATGCAAAATGTCATGGGCATTTTCCACAAAGCGAAGGGGGCTGCTGTGCGCAAAAAAGCGGCTTTATCGGCGCTTTTGAACCGTCAGATGCGGTGTGAGCGTCACCAAAAACAGCACGCACATCAGCAGCAGCGCCGTCGTGCCTGCGATGCTGTTGTCGGACAGAGAGGAGAGGACGGCGGTGCCGGCGGAGACGGCGGCGGGCGGCACCGGGAACCATCGGAACAGCAGAGCGGAGAGAATGCCGCCGAGCAGTCCGTGCAGCAGACGCGCGCGGAAAAACGCGGCGTCGATCAGCGACAGCTGCTGCAAAGCGGCGGCGAGCTGTCCGTGAACGGACAGGCCGCCCCACCCCAGCGCAAAACCGAGCCAAAAAGGCGCGGTCGCTCCGACCCCTGCGGCTTCGACACAGCCGCAGCTCACTTCGATCAGAGAGGGGAACAGCGCTTTGAGCATACGCGGCTCTTGTCCTGCGGCGCGAAACGGCGCGGCAAGCAGATTATAGAGCGCTTCGGACGCGCCGCTTGCATCGAAAAGCGCCAAAACGGCCGCCGCGATGAGCACAAAGCCGCACATGGACAGCAGTGCTTCACAGGCGGCGTGAACGCCGCCCACAAACGCGGCGGCGGGCGCTTGCGGCTTTGCGGCAGGCAGGGAGACAGTCCCCGTCTGACCGCTTTTTCGGGAGAGAAGCGCGACGATCAGCGCGGCGAGAATGTGGGCGATCAGCAGCAGTACGCCGGCTTTTATACTTCCGAGCATGCCCGCGCCGACGCCGCACAAAATGAAGGCGGGGCCGCCGTTGACGCAAAAGCGCAGCAGGCGTTTGCCGTCCTGCCGCGTCATATAACCGCCCTGCACGAGCTCGCCGACGGCGGTGCCGCCCGCCGGGTAGCCGCCGCAGAAGCTGATGACGATTGCCGCCGCCGCACAGCCGGGCAGACCGAACAACACACGCATGGCGGGCGCGAGTCGTCTGCCGACAGCGGCGGCGATGCCGCTGCGCACCAAAAAGGCGGACAGCACCAAAAAGGGAAACAAAGAGGGAATCAGGAGCTGACCGCAGATGGACAGCCCGCGCGAAACGCCGCCCGCGGCCGCCTGCGGAAACAGAAGAAGCCCTGCGCCCGACACGGCGCACAGTATCAGCAGCGCGGTCTTTTTCAGACGGCTTGCCGTCATCACGGCGATGCGCATATTCTCATACCCCCTTTTCCCCTTTTTGCCGACAATGCGGGCAAACGTGCAAGCGCTTTGTAAACACAAGTCCTTTACAAGTGCAATACCCTATGCTTTTACACAGCATTGTATGCGGTAAAAGGCAACAATATGATGAAAACGGCGCGGCAAAAACGGCCCTTTGCAAAAAAGCCTTTGTCCGCGCGGCTGTTTTTTGGGGAGGAGCTAATCGGGCATATTTTACCGTCTTGCTGTCATACAGTGTCTGTATAAGGAGTGAGAACGGCATGAAGGAGCGCGGATTTTCCAAAAAAGTCGAGCAAGTGCTGGAGATTCCGGACGGGGCGATCAGCGGAGAGGTGCGCATGGAATTTTCCGGCAATCGGCAGGTGATCATCGAGGGCTGCTGCGGGATTTTGCAGTATGAGGAGGAGCTGATCCGTCTGCACACCCGTTCGGGGGAGCTGCGTTTTTGCGGCAGTGCGCTGAAAATGGGATGCTTGAGCGAGGACGGCGCGGTGATCAGCGGCCGTATTTTATCAATGGAATTTTTGTCCTGAATAGATGCCGGGGGAAGAGGGGGATAGAATATGATCCTTTGGAGATGGTGGCGATGGCTGTTCGGCTGGGTGCGCTTTGAGGCCGAGGGCGGGCTTTGCGAACGGTTTTTGAATTTGCTGGCAAAGGAGCCGATCGAGCTGTGGGATATTCGCCGTCGGCATGACAAGCTGATCGCCTGCTGTCCCGCGCGGCAATACCGTCTGCTGCGCCCCTTTGCGCGCCGCACCGGCACGCGGTTCCGCCTGAGCCGCAAAAGCGGGCTTCCGTTTTGTCTGCATGCCATGCGGGGACGCAAGGGACTGGCGGCGGGCGCGCTGATTGCCGCGGCGCTGTATATGCTGCTTTGCGGGCGCATTTGGGTCATAGAGATTCACACGGACGGCGACGAGGCGCTCAAAGCGGCGGTCGCCGATCAGCTTGAGCCGCTCGGCATCACGCTGGGGCAAAAAACCGATGATGTGGATATTGCCGCGGTGCGGCTGCACGCCATCGCACAAATCGAGGAGATCAACTGGCTGTCGGTGCACTTTGAAGGCAGCATCGCGCATGTGGAGGCACAGCGGCAAAAAAGCGGCGTACCGCTTAGGGATAACAGCGTGCCGTCCAATTTGGTGGCTTCGTGCGACGGCCGCATCGTGTCCATGCAGGTGACAAGCGGACAGGCGATGGTCAAATCGGGCGAAGGGGTGGTAAAGGGCGATCTGCTGGTGTGCGGTGCGGTGGAGACGACCGCCGGCACGCTGCTGCGCCGCTCGAGCGGCGTGATCATGGCGCAGACGGAGCATACGCTCTCGGTCAGCGTGCCGCTGGAGGAGATGCAGCTATTGCCCACGGGAACGGTGTGGAAGCAGCCGGTTTTGCACGCATTCGGATTGTCGTTGCCGCTGTATACCACGGCGGTGTTTCCGGATAGCTGTGAGCAGCGCGAGGTAAAACAATTTTGCGAGCTGCGCGGTGTGACGCTGCCCATCGGGCTGACCGAAAAACAGTATATCGAGCGCACGGTGCAAACGGTCGTACACACGCAGGAGCAGGCGCAGTCCCTTGCGACCGAACGGCTTTCACAGCGGGTGGAGGAGGAGCTGAGCGGAGCGGAAATCACCGACCGAGAGCTGCACGGCTGTTGGGAAAACGGGGTATATACGCTGACGGGCACCTATCACTGTACCGAAAACATCGCGCTCGAACAGCCCATGCTGATAAACGAACAGCAAAGCGGCGAATAGCGCCATGTCTATTTCCGCGCATCGCCGCATATGTATGCACAAAGGGAATTTCCCGACTTGGCCGGGGTGGCGGCGGGAGAGAAAGGATTGACAGTGTATGAGATGTTTTGTTCCGGAGGGGAGCTTGTTGGAAACGCCGCGCAACCGCGCCATGCTGCGCTCTGCCGAGACGCTTGCTGCCGCTTGTGCCGAACAGGAGGTGCTGGAAGCGCGGGCGGTGCTCTGTGACAGCGAGCATAATCTGCATATTGAGCTGCCGTGTATGGAGGGCGTCATCCCGTATGTGGAGGGCGCGATCGGCATCGAGGAGGGAGCGGTACGGGATATCGCGCTGATTTCCCGCGTCGGCAAGCCGGTCAGCTTTGTAGTGGAAAGCATTTATACCGATTCCGACGGACGGCGGCAGGCGATTTTGTCCCGCCGCCGGGCGCAGCAGCTTTGTCGGGAACAATATATCCGCTCGCTGCGCTGCGGCGACATCATTGACGCGCGCGTCACACGGCTGGAAAGCTTCGGCGCGTTTTGCGACATCGGCTGCGGACTGCCCGCGCTGCTGCCGATTGCCTGCCTGTCGGTCAGCCGTATCGCGCACCCGCGGGATCGGCTGTCGGTCGGAGACCATATCCACTGTGCGGTCAGTTCGCTGGAGGGCGGCCGCGTGTGTCTGTCGCTGCGCGAGCTGCTCGGGACATGGGAGCAGAATGCCGCGCTGTTTTCACAGGGAGAGACCGTGATGGGCGTGGTGCGCTCGGTGGAGAGCTATGGTATTTTTGTGGAGCTGACCCCCAATCTGGCGGGGCTTGCCGAGGTGCGCGAGGGCATAAAAGCCGGCCAGCTGGCGGGCGTGTACATCAAAAGCATCCTGCCTGAGAAAATGAAAATCAAGCTGGTGGTCATCGACAGCCAGTCGACGCCGGTCGCCCCGGCGCCGCTGCGGTATTTTATCGAGGAGGGGCACATCGACAGTTGGGAATACGCCCCCGCCTGCAGCGGACGGCGCATCTGCTCGGTGTTTACACAGCCTTCATAAACAACATGTGAAAATACAGAACGGCGCGATCTCACCGCCGTTTCCCCCCGGCTCCCTTGTGTAAAGGGAGCTGGATCCGCCGCAAGGCGGAGACTGAGGGATTGTCCGTCCTTTGCGCGAGGTTTGTAGTGATAGAACTGTCAACCCCTCCGTCACGGCTTGACGCCGTGCCACCTCCCCTTACACAGGGGAGGCATCGGCGGACACAAATGTCGTGTTGTCAACCCCTCTTTCTCTTTACACAGGGGGAAGAGGCTTTGGTGCGGCGGTGTTCTTTGGCTCCCTCTGATGAGGGAGCTGTCACCGCAGGTGACTGAGGGAGAG